>JAFEDP010000525.1 GCA_018241545.1 Pseudomonadota bacterium | reverse complement strand
AGCGGCGGCAGGCGCCCGCCCTCGTCGTCGTCGTCCTCGTCGTTGCGGTCGACCTCGTAGACGGCGAGGTAGCCGGGCTTCACCAGCGTCGAACCCGTGGCGCGCGCGATGCCGGCGGGCGCGGCGCCGGCGGGCGTCGCGCCCGGGTGCAGCGTCACGGTGACCTGCTCGAACAGCGCGTTGTGCATCTGCGAGGCGATGGTGCGCTTCCAGATCAGGTCGTACAGGCGCCACATGTCCTCGTCGATGTGGCCGCGGAGCTTGTCGGGCGAGTTGGCGGCGAGCGTGGGGCGGATGCCCTCGTGCGCCTCCTGCGCGTTCTTCTGCTTGCTGGCGTAGGAGCGCGGCGCCTCGGGCACCGCCTCGCGCCCGTAGCGCGCCGCGATCGTCTCGCGGATCTGCGTGATCGCCTCGGCCGACAGCGAGGTCGAGTCGGTGCGCATGTAGGTGATCAGGCCCACCGGGCCCTCGCCGAAGTCGACGCCCTCGTAGAGCTTCTGGGCGAGCTGCATCGTGCGCCGCGCGCTGTAGCCGAGCCGGTTGGCCGCGGCCTGCTGCAGCGTGGAGGTGCGAAACGGCGCCTGCGGCGAGCGCGAGCGCGGCTTGGCCTCGACCGCCGCCACCTTGAGGCGCCCCTGGCAGGCGGCGGCGAGGCGCTGCTCGGCCTCGCGCGCCTGGGCCTCGGTGGTCAGCGTGAAGCGTCCCTTCTGGACGTCGGCCTCGACCTTGCGGCCGTCGACCTCGACGATGCGGGCGCGGAACGGCTGGCCGTCCTTCTTCGCCTCGACCTCGAGCGTCCAGTACTCCTGGCGGCGGAAGGCGACGATCTCCGCCTCGCGGTCGCAGATCAGGCGCAGCGCGACGCTCTGCACCCGGCCGGCGGACAGGCCCGGCATGATCTTCTTCCACAGCAGCGGCGACAGGTTGAAGCCGACCAGGTAGTCGAGCGCGCGGCGCGCCTGCTGGGCGTTGACGAGCGGCTGCGACAGCTGCTCGGGCGAGGCCACCGCCTTCTGGATCTCGTTCTTCGTGATCTCGAAGAACTTGGCGCGGTGGACCTCCTTGTTCTTGAGGACGCCGCGCTCCTTGAGGATCTCGTACAGGTGCCAGGAGATCGCCTCGCCCTCGCGGTCGGGGTCGGTCGCGAGGTACAGCGACTGGGCCTTGCGGAGCGCGCGCTCGATGGCGTCGACGTGGCGGGTGTTGCGCTCGATCAGCGCGTAGCGCATCTCGAAGTCGTTGTCCGGGTCGACCGCGCCCTCCTTGGGCACCAGGTCGCGCACGTGGCCGTAGGAGGCCAGCACCTCGAAGTCCTTGCCCAGGTACTTCTTGATGGTCTTGGCCTTGGCCGGCGACTCGACGATGACGAGATTAGCGCTCATGACTCCAAAAAAACGGAACCGCGGACCCCGCGGCCGCGGCTCGTTCGGGCGGCGGCCGCGCGCGCGGCGCCGCGGCTAGTGCAGGGCGTCGGACTGCCCCTCGAACACCAGGTCTTCCATCCGCTGGTAGGCCTGCTCCTGTCCGGGCTGGCTGAAGAGCACCATCAGCACCACCCACTTGACCTGCTCGATGTCGATCTCCTCCGCCTCGAGCGCCAGCAGGCGGTCGATGACCAGCTCGCGTTGCTGGTTCGAGAGGATGCCGACGTTCTCGAGCTGCACGATGTAGCCGCGCACCTCGGGCGCGAGCCGCGCCTGCTCGTAGCCGCTGAACACCCGGAACGTGCGCGACTTGCCGTCGCCGACCGCGGGCGCCTCGCCCGACAGGCCCTCGAGCCACTCGAGCGCGCGCTCGATGCCGCTCTCGGCGAAGCCCGCGTGCTCGAGCTCCTCGCGCAGCACGTCGCGGCTCGGCTGCGGCGCGACGTCGGACTCGAGGTAGTTCTCGAACAGGTAGATCAGGATGTCGAGCACGTTGTCGTTCATCGGGTCTTTCATGTCGGGCGCCTTCGCTGCGCGGCCGCGGCTCGGGATCGGAAGCGGCCGGCACCGGGCGCCCGCCGCTCCCCGGGTCGGGTGCGCGGGGGCGATGTGGACGCGGTCTGGGGCGCGGGGCCCGTCTGGTTGACCAACGTGTCGACGTCCGCCGGGTCGAAGCCGAGCGCATCTAACAGTATTTCGGCGGGCTTGTCCAACCGGCGCCCGCCTCGATGCGACGTAAGCCGGCGGCGCGCGCGGCCGGCGGACCCCAGAGACGTCGCCGCCG
>JAFEDP010000524.1 GCA_018241545.1 Pseudomonadota bacterium | reverse complement strand
GCCTGGAGGCTGGAGCCAGTATGCGGCTAAGGCGTTGAATAGTAAGGGAACAGTGATCGCGCTCGACGTGCTGCCGATGGACGCGCTGCCGGGCGTCGAGTTCATCCAGGGAGACTTTCGTGAGGCGGGGCCGCTGCAGGCGCTCAAGGACGCGCTGCGCGGCCGGCCGGTCGATCTTGTGATGTCCGACATGGCCCCCAATATGTCGGGCATCGATGCTGTGGACCAGCCGCGACAGCTCTACCTCGCCGAACTCGCCCTCGAGTTTTGCCGGGAGGTGCTGCGGCCCGGCGGGACGTTCCTGGCGAAGGTCTTTCAGGGTGCGGGCTTCGACGACTACCTGCGCGACGTGCGCCGGGAGTTCACGAAGGTCCGCATGAAGAAGCCGCCGGCGTCGCGCGCGCGCAGCGCCGAAATGTACCTGCTGGCGACCGGCAGGCGTATCCTGTAGCCGGGGTTGGGCTGGGTCCCGGGTCCCCGCGGAGCGTCTTTTGAACGACTTGACCAAGAACATCATTCTCTGGGTCGTCATCGCGGTCGTGCTGCTCGCGGTGTTCTCCAACTTCAGTGCCCGGCCGGGCTCGAACCCGGAGATCCCGTACTCGCAGTTCCTGACCGAGGTCGACAACAACGCGATCCGCCAGGCCGAGATCAAGGGCGAGACCATCACCGGCACCCGCGCCAACGGCGAGCCGTTCATCACCTACAGCCCCGAGACCAGCAACTCGGCGCTGATCGGCGAGCTGCAGAAGCACGGCGTCAGCTTCCGGGCGGCGCCGCCCGAGCGCCAGTCGGTGCTGATGCAGCTGTTCGTGTCGAGCTTCCCGATCCTGCTGCTGATCGGCGTCTGGGTGTACTTCATGCGCCAGATGCAGGGTGGCGCGGGCGGCCGCGGCGCGATGAGCTTCGGCAAGAGCCGCGCCCGGCTCCTCAACGAGGACCAGGTCAACGTGACCTTCGCCGACGTCGCCGGCGTCGAGGAGGCCAAGGAGGAGGTCAAGGAGATCGTCGACTTCCTCAAGGACCCGGCCAAGTTCCAGAAGCTCGGCGGCAAGATCCCGAAGGGCGTGCTGATGGTCGGCAGCCCCGGCACCGGCAAGACGCTGCTGGCGCGGGCGATCGCCGGCGAGGCCAAGGTGCCGTTCTTCACGATCTCGGGCTCGGACTTCGTCGAGATGTTCGTCGGCGTCGGCGCCTCGCGCGTGCGCGACATGTTCGAGCAGGCCAAGAAGCACGCGCCGTGCATCATCTTCATCGACGAGATCGACGCGGTCGGTCGCCACCGCGGCGCCGGCCTCGGCGGTGGCCACGACGAGCGCGAGCAGACGCTGAACCAGCTGCTCGTCGAGATGGACGGCTTCGAGGGCAACGAGGGCATCATCGTCATCGCCGCGACCAACCGCCCGGACGTGCTCGACCCGGCGCTGCTGCGCCCGGGCCGGTTCGACCGCCAGGTCGTGGTGCCGCTCCCCGACGTGCGCGGCCGCGAGCAGATCCTCAAGGTCCACATGCGCAAGGTGCCGGTCGCCGACGACGTCAAGCCCGCGGTCATCGCGCGCGGCACGCCCGGCTTCTCCGGCGCCGACCTCGCCAACCTCGTCAACGAGGCGGCGCTGTTCGCCGCGCGCGGCAACCGCCGCGTGGTGTCGATGGAGGAGTTCGAGCGCGCCAAGGACAAGATCTACATGGGCGCCGAGCGGCGCTCGATGGTCATGTCCGACCAGGAGAAGCGCATGACCGCCTACCACGAGGCGGGCCACGCGATCGTCGGCTTCGTCGTGCCGGAGCACGACCCGGTCTACAAGGTGACCATCATCCCGCGCGGCCGCGCGCTCGGGCTCACCTGGTACCTGCCGGAGGGCGACAAGTACAGCACCAGCAAGCGCCAGCTCGAGAGCCGCATCGCCTCGCTGTTCGGCGGCCGCGTCGCCGAGGAGCTGGTGTTCGGCACCGACGGCGTGACGACCGGCGCCTCGAACGACATCGAGCGCGCCACCGAGCTCGCGCGCAACATGGTCACCAAGTGGGGCCTGTCCGAGCGGCTCGGTCCGCAGACCTACAGCGAGGACCAGGGCGAGGTGTTCCTCGGCCGCAGCGTCACGCAGCACAAGCAGGTCTCGGACGTGACCGCGCACGTGATCGACGAGGAGGTGCGCCACGTCATCGACTCGAACTACGCGCGCGCCAAGGACATCCTGACGACCCACCTCGAG
>JAFEDP010000523.1 GCA_018241545.1 Pseudomonadota bacterium | reverse complement strand
CCCGTCGCTGCCGGGGCGCCAGCGCCCATCGAGCTGAACGGCGCCGAGCGCGTCTGGGATTCGGTGCCGTACCAGAACTCCGTCGTCTCGCTCGACGGGCGCGACTGCGCGCGGATGATGCGCGGCGTGATTGACAGCACGATCTCGGTCTTGTCGACCTGGTCGGTGCGCGATCCGAACAGCCGGCCGGCGATCGGCAGATCGCCGAGACCCGGGATGTGGCTGGAGTTGCGCGTGTCGCTGTCCTGGATCAGCCCGGCGAGCACCTGCGTCTCGCCGTCGCGCAGCTCGAGCGTCGTGTTCGCATTGCGCGTCCCGATCTGGTACGCGACGGTCGAGTTGGTCTTGCCGTCCGGATTCTTGACGTCGACCTCCTTGGTGATCGAGCTGACCTCGAGCGCCATCTTGATCGCGACGTTGCCGTCGAGGTGGATCGTGGGCTGCACGTCCAGCGTGAGGCCCACCTCCAGGTACTGCACCGCGCTGGTCGAGAACGAGCCGCCCACGGTCGCGCTGGTCCCGGAGGTGATGACGGGTACGCGGTCGCCGATCAGGATCTTCGCCTTCTCCTTGTTCTTCGCGCGGATGCGCGGGCTGGCCAGCGTGTTGGTGAGCCCGACCTGCTTGAGCAGGTCGATGCTGGCGCCGAGCGAGGTCACGCTCAGCGCGTCGCTGTTCTGCTTGTGCAGGTCCGCGAGCACGGTCGTCACGCCGTTGGTGACCGGGCTCATGCCGACCGCGACGTTGTTCGGGTAGTTGATGCCGAGCTTCTGCAGGTTGCTGTGCGTGATCTCCAGCACCTCGACCTCCAGCATCACTTCGCCCTCGGGCACGTCGACCGAGGCGACCAGCTTCTCGGCCATGCGCACGTGCTCGGGCGTGTCGCGCAGCACCAGCGTGTTGGAGCGCTCATCGATGAACATCGTCTTCGCGCCCAGCACGGTCTTGAGCAGCGACTCGGCGTCCTTGGGCGCGGCATTGGCGAGGTAGAAGGTGTGGACGATCTCGTCCTGGTAGTCCTTCTGCTTCGCGGACGTGTTCGGATAGACGAGCACCATGTTCTCGGTCAGCACCTGCCGGGCGAGCTGATTCTGCGCGAGGATCAGCTCGATCGCCTGCTCGACCGGGACCTGGCTGACGAAGATGGTGGTCTTGCCGTCCGACTTGACGTCCTTGTCGAAGATGAAGTTGATGCCGGTCTGGCGCGCCAAGACCTCGAACACCATCTTCGTCGGCGCGTCGCGGAACTGCAGCGACACCGGCCGGTTGTCCTGCGTGCGCAGGTGCGGCACGACCGTCACCGGGCCGCGCGCCGCGTCGATCTTGGCGGCGAGCTCGGTGGCCCGCGCGAAGCCCGGGTCCTCCGCGAGCACGGCCCGCACCTCGTTGTCCGCGGCGTCGAGCTGCTTGGCGGCGAGCAGCCGCTCCGCCTTGGCGAGGCGCTCGGCATGGCGGCGGTCGGCGCGCACGCCCTCGAGCCCGCGGCGCGCCCGGTCGTTGCCGGGCTCGATGGCGAGCACCCGCCCGTAGGCCTGCTCGGCGGCGTCGCCCTGCCCGGCCGCGCGCGCACTATCGGCGCTGGCGATGAGCTGCTGCACCGCGGCCTCCGTCTTGGCCCGCAGGTCGAGCCGGAACTCCAGGTTGGCCGGATCCTTCTTCACCGCCTCGGCCAGCTTGCTGATGCCCTCCTCGTAGGCGCCGCGGTCGAGCGCGTCGAGCCCCTCGCGGTGGACGCGGTCTGCGACGCAGCCCCAGAGGCCGGCCGCCAGCAGCAGGAGGACGAACGAGCGGCGGATACGCTTCACAGGGGAGCTCCGGTGGCCACGACCTGGCGAATGTCGAGCGGCAGGTAGTTGAACGTCAGCTGGCCGCCCTGCGCGCTCTCCAGCAGGTAGACGCCGTCGATGCGGTCGCCCACGTGGGCATCCGTGACGCGGTCGCCCCGCGCCAGGAAGTAGACGGTCTTCTCCCCGTCCGGGGCGAAACTGCCGACGATGGTGTACGGGAACGGCGGCGCCGTCGGTGCCGGCGGCGGCAGGACCGGCGCGGCCGGCGGCGGCGGCGGCGGGACGTACCAGGAGTGCGTCGCGAACAGGTCGCTGGCGCGCGAGTTGTCCGCGACTCGAGCGGCCCGCCGGTCCGGTGCTGGTGCTGGTGCCGCTGCGGGTGACGGCGCCCGCGCCGGGACGGCGCTGTGTGCCCTGGCGAGCTCCT
>JAFEDP010000522.1 GCA_018241545.1 Pseudomonadota bacterium | reverse complement strand
GGCAGTCGGGACAGTCGCGGAACGGCGCCGACGGGTCGGCGGCGCGGGCCGGCGCCGCCAGGGTCGCGAGCATCGAGGCGAGCGCCGCGACCGCGGCGGTGGCCCGCAGGCGCCGCACCTCAGCCGACCTTGACCGGGATGAAGATCGTCGTGCCGCCCCGGTTCACGAGCAGCGCCACCGAGCGCTTGGACTTCGCCACCTGCGACTCGAGGTCCGCGACGCTCGCGACCTTCTGGCCGTTGGCACCGACGATCACGTCCCCCGGCCGCACGTCCGCCTCGGCCGCCGGGCCGCTGACGTCCTCGACCAGCAGCCCGCCGTCGAGGCCGGAGGCGCGCCGCTCGGCCGGCGACAGTGGCCGCAGCGCGAGCCCCAGCTGCGCGCCGTGCGCAGGCTCGGCGCGCTCGCCGGCGACCGTCGGCCCGTCCTTGAGCTCGCCGACCTCCACCTCGATCTTGCGGCTGGCACGCTCGCGCCAGACCTCGAGCTCCGCCCGCGTCCCGGGCCGCAGCTGCGAGATCAGCGCCGACAGCTGGCCGGAGTGCTCGATCGCGTGGCCGTTGACGCCCAGAATCACGTCGCCAGACTTGAGGCCGGCGCGGCTCGCCGGGCTCGACGCCTCGACCTGCGCGACGATCGCGCCGCGCGGCCGGTCCAGCCCGAACGAATCGGCGAGCTGCTGGCTGACCTCCTGCACCAGCACGCCGATCCGGCCGCGCTGCACGCGCCCGGTCTTGACCAGCTGGTCCTTGACGTCGATGGCGATGTCGATCGGGATCGCGAACGAGATGCCCATGAAGCCGCCGGTGCGGCTGTAGATCTGCGAGTTGATGCCGACGACCTCGCCCGCCATGTTGAAGAGCGGGCCGCCCGAGTTGCCCGGGTTGACCGCGGCGTCGGTCTGGATGAACGGCGTGTACTGGCCGTCCGGCAGCGAGCGCGCGGTGGCGCTGACGATGCCGGCCGTGACGCTGTTGTCGAAGCCGAACGGCGAGCCGATCGCCACCACCCACTCGCCGGGCCGCAGCCGGGCCGGGTCGCCGATGCGCACGGTCGGCAGGTCGTGGCCGTCGATCTTGATGACCGCGACGTCGCTGCGACGGTCGACGCCGACGACCTTGGCCGTGAACTCGCGCCGGTCGGTGAGACGCACCGTGACCTCGCTCGCGTCGGCGACCACGTGCGCGTTCGTCAGGATGTAGCCGTCCGGGGCGACGATGAAGCCCGAGCCCTCGCCGCGCGCCGGCTGGGGCGCGCTGCGCGGCATGCCGCCGAAGCGCCGCAGGAAGTCGTGCAGCGGGTCGTCCGGACCGTCGTCGTCGAAGGCCGTCGCGCGCGCCTTCTCGACCACCGCGATGTTGACGACCGCCGGGCCGTTCTTGGCCACGAGCTCGGTGAAGTCCGGCAGGCCGCGCGCCTGGGCCGCGGTGGTGCCCGGGCTCGGCGGCTTGGGCTCCGTAACCGGCGCGGTCGCGACCGGCGCGGCCGCGCCGGGGGCCGTGGCCCGATCCGACGCGCGCTGGCATGCCGCGAGCCCCGCCACCATGCACACCGCGACCGCCGCCATGGCGGCCACGTTCGACCGACGAGCCATGTCCTCTCCTCAACGCTGCCGATGCCGCGTCCGTAGACAGCGGCGCCGGCGCCAAGTTGCACCGCGCAGCGACCGCCATAGCCCCGGGGGGCGGCGCGCCGCTACACTGGCCGTGCATGATACCGCTCCGCCGCCGCCCGCTCGCGGCCGTTCTCGCCCTCCTGCTCGCCTGCCTCGCGTACGCCGCTCCGGCCGCGACCCTGCCGCCGCGCCTCGAGCAGGTGCTGCACAGCCAGGGCGTGCCGCCCGCGGCGGTCAGCATCGTGATCCGCGACGCCTCCACCGGCCAGAGCGTGCTCGAGCTCAACGCGCGCGAGCCGCGCAGCCCGGCCTCGACGCTGAAGGTGCTGACGACCTTCGCCGCGCTCGACCAGCTCGGGCCCGGCTATCACTGGACCACGCGCGCCTGGGCGAGCGGCCGGATCCAGGACGGTCACCTGGAGGGCGACCTGGTGCTCGAGGGCGGCGGCGACCCGTATCTGACGGCCGAGCGCTGGTGGCGCTTCGTGCGCGAGCTCAGGGACACGGGCCTCAGGCGCATCGACGGCGACGTCGTCATCGACCGCTCGCGCTACGCGCTGCAGGAGGCGGACCCGGACGAGTTCGACGGGCGCGGCGAC
>JAFEDP010000521.1 GCA_018241545.1 Pseudomonadota bacterium | reverse complement strand
GAGGTCCTTGGCGATGCGGTTGTAGCGGACGTACTTCGCCGAGTGGCACCCGGAGCAGTAGTTCATGAAATTGCGCGCGCCGCGCTGCAGCGAGGCTTTGCTGCGGATGTCGTTGCCGGCCGGCGGGAAGCCCTCGCCCTCCGAGGCGGCCGCCACGAGCGGCAGCGCGAGCAGCGCGGCGGCGGCGAGCGCCGGGGCGAACTTGTCAATGCGCATGGTACGTCACCCTCCGCGGAACCGGCTTCACGGGGTCGATGCGCGAGTACCACGGCATGAGGAGGAAGAAGGCGAAGTAGAGCACCGTGAAGATCTTCGCCAGCATCGGGTAGATGCCGACCGGGGGCTTCATGCCGCAGACGCCCAGCACCACCATCGTGACCGCGAAGCTCGCCAGCGCGATCTTGGTGATCGGACCCTTGTAGCGGACCGACTTCACCGGCGAGCGGTCGAGCCACGGCAGGAAGAACAGCAGCACGATGGCCGCGAACATCACCAGCACGCCCCACACCTGGGTGCCGGCGTAGGACGGAACGGCGCGCAGCATCGCGTAGAAGGGCGTGAAGTACCACACCGGGGCGATGTGCGGCGGCGTCTGCATCGGGTTCGCCGGCTCGAAGTTGGGCGCCTCGAGGAACAGGCCGCCGAAGGTCGGCGCGAAGAACACCACCGCGCAGAAGATGATCAGGAACACCGCCAGCACGAAGGTGTCCTTGACCGTGAAGTACGGGTGGAACGCGACGCCGTCGAGCGGGATGCCGCGCGCGTCCTTCTCCTTCTTGATCTCGATGCCGTCCGGGTTCAGCGAGCCGACGTGGTGCAGCGCGAGGATGTGCGCCATCGCAAGGCCCGCGAGCGCCAGCGGCAGCACGGCGACGTGCAGCGCGAAGAAGCGGTTCAGCGTGATGTCGGAGATGAAATAGTCGCCGCGGATCCACTCGACCAGCGCCCCGCCGATCACCGGGAAGGTACCGAACAGCGACACGATCACCTGCGCGCCCCAGTAGGACATGTTGCCCCACGGCAGCAGGTAGCCCATGAACGCCTCGGCCATCAGCGCGAGGAAGATCAGCATGCCGATGATCCACACGAACTCGCGCGGCGCGCGGTACGAGCCGTACATCAGGCCGCGGAACATGTGCAGGTACACGACCACGAAGAACGCCGACGCGCCGGTCGAGTGCAGGTAGCGGATCAGCCAGCCCCACTCCACGTCCCGCATGATGTACTCGACCGACCCGAAGGCCTCGGCCGCGGACGGCTTGTAGTTCATCGTCAGGAACCAGCCCGTCAGCAGCTGGATGACCAGCACCACGCCGGCGAGCACGCCGAACACGTACCAGATGTTGAAGTTCTTCGGCGTCCAGTACTCGGTCAGATGCTCCTTGAGCATCGACTCGATCGGGAATCGGTCGGTGACCCAACGCCAGAGCCCGCCGCCCTGGGTCGTCCCGTGGCTCTCAGTCCCCATCGTCTTGGCTCCTTAATTAGATGCGTGCCGCCGTCAGGCGGACTGAGCGCTGTCGGCGCCGACGAGAATGCGGGTGTCACTCAGGAACGTGTACTGCGGCACCGCCAGGTTGGCCGGTGCCGGCACGCCCTTGAAGACGCGGCCGGAGAGGTCGAACTTCGAGCCGTGGCACGGGCAGTAGAAGCCGCCGGGCCAATCGGAGGAGATCGTGACGTCTGCCGGCGCGAACTTCGGCAGCGGCGAGCAGCCGAGGTGCGTGCAGACGCCGAGCACGACGAAGTACTCGGGCTTGCGGGCGCGCGCCGGGTTCTTGGCGTAGTCGGGCTGCGAAGAGCCGTCGGAGGCGGGATCGAGCAGGAACGGCTTGGCCAGGTCGAGCTGCTTCAGCATCTCGGGCGTGCGGCGCACGACCCAGACCGGCTTGCCGCGCCACTCGACCTTGAGCATCGCGCCCGGCTCGAGCTTGCCGATGTCGATCTCGATCGGCGCGCCGAGCGCCTTGGCGCGCGCGCTCGGCTTCCAGCTCGCGAGGAACGGCGTCGCGACGAACGCGATGCCGACCGCACCCGTGAGCGACGTCGCTGCCGTCAGCAGCCGGCGTCGGCCCCCATCCACCTCTTCGGCCATGCACTACCCCTGTGGGCCCGCGCGGGGCCCGCCACGTCAGTCGCCCTCCGGCGCTCCCGTGCCCCGCGCAAGCCTGCACGGCACTTCAGGTTTCGCCCGTTCGAGGGATTGCGCATTATACAC
>JAFEDP010000520.1 GCA_018241545.1 Pseudomonadota bacterium | reverse complement strand
GCTGCGTGATCGTGCCGACGACGCCGACCAGGGTCGAGTAGCCGGCCCCGAGGCCCACCGTGCCGCCGACCAGCACGCCCTGGTTCTGCAGCTGCGCCATGGCGAGCGCGTTGCGGTTGTCGCCGGCGCCGCTGGAGTTCGGGCCGATGCTGAAGCTGTCCCCGGCGACCGGCGCGCCCGTGATCTGCACGGTCCAGCCGCCGGCGCCCGGCGCCGTGATCGTCGCCCCGGAGGTGTAGGCGAACGGCCCGCTGGTCGTCGCGCCCTGCGTGATCCGGTACTGGGTCGGCGACACGAACTGGATCGTCGCCGGCGTCAGCAGGTTCGGGTCCGCGGCGTTGGCGACGGCGCCGGAGCTGATCGTGGCGCTGCCGCCGTTGGCGAGCGAGGCGCTGGTCTGGATGGCGCCCGCGGCGGCGACGCCGCGCGGGTCGGTCAGCACGGTCGCGATGGTGCGGGCCGCCTCGGCGGTCGGCTTCAGCAGGAAGCTGTCGCTGCTGGCGGGCGTGCCGCTGACGGTGAGGCTCACGCCGCCGACCACGAGCGGGCTCGCGGCGGTGCCGCTGCCGGTGACCGTCACGGCCTGTCCGGTGGACACCGCGGTCGCGGTCCACGCGCCGCCGGAGTAGCGCAGCAGGTAGTCGTCGGTCGTGAGCGCACCGACCGCGACGCCGACGGGACTCAGGGTCGCGCCGCCGCTGTTGGCCGAGTTCGCGAACACGGTCGGACCCGACACCTGGAACATGGCCTGGCCGAGCTGGCCGTTCTGGTCGAAGCCCTGAGCCTGCTGCGTGTTGACCTGCGAGGCGATGCCGGCGGCGATCCGGCCGAGGCCGTTCAGCGTGGGGTCGATCAGCTGCTTGGTGACCTGCAGGAGGCCGCCGAGCGTGCCGCCGCTGATCGAGGCGGTGATCACCTGCTGGCCCGCGCCGGTGCCGTAGCCGATGCCGAGCTGCGAGGAGTCGTAGGCGTCCGGCACCGTCGCGAGCGCCGTGGCCTGGTTGCGCACCACGAGGGGCTGGCCGTTGCCGACGAACACGTCGATCGACCCGTCCGTCTCGGTATTGGTCCGCACGTTGACCAGCGAGCTCAGCTTGGTCAGCAGCTGGTCGCGCTGGTCCAGCAGGTCGTTGGGCTGGGCGCCGCCGGCGTTGGCGGTGGCGACCGCGATCTGGTCGTTGAGCTTGGCGATCGAGCTCGCGAGCGTGTTGATGCTGCCGACCGTCGTCGTGATCTGCGTGTTGATGTTGTTCTGCAGCGTGTCGAGCTGGTCGGCGGTCTGGCTGATCGAGGTCGCGAGCCCCTGCGCCTGCGCCAGGACCTGCTGGCGGCTGCTGGCCGAGGTCGGGTCGCTGGCGAGCGTCTGCCATGAGTTGAAGAACGAGGTCAGCGCGCTCGCGATGCCGTTGGTCGAGCCGCCGACCAGGTTGTCGACCTGGTTGGCGATGTTCAGGAACGCGGTCTGCTGCCCCAGCAGGCCGCTGCCGGAGCGCAGCTGGTCGACCGAGAACTGGTCGTAGGCGCGCGTCACGGTGCCCACGTCGACGCCGTTGCCGATGAAGACCCCGGCCGAGGCGTCGGGCTGGCGATCGGCGAGCTGCGCGATCTGCCGGCTGTAGCCCGCGGTATTGGCGTTGGTGATGTTGTTGCCGGTCACGGCCAGGGCGCGCTGGAACGCGACCAGACCCGAGAGCGCGGTATTGATGATGTCAGCCATGGCACTCGCCCCTGCCCGCGGACCGCGCGCGTGCGCGCGCCGTCCCTTCGGGCTAGAAGATCGGCTCCTCGACGCGGTCCTTGAGGCTCGCAACCGCGTTGCGGAATATGTCAGATCGCATAACTGCGCCGATCTTCGCCGAATAGGCTGGATCCGTCGCGTAACCAGCCGCTTGCAGCGCGGTCGCGTAGCGGCCAGGATCCGACCCCTGCGCGAGCGCCGCCGCATAGCGATCGTGGCCCTTCAGGAACGTCACGTAGTCCTCGAAGGAGTGCGCGACCGAGTCGTAGGCCCGGAACGGCTCGCGCCGGCGCTCGGCGACCCCGCCGCTGTACTCGAGCGTGTCCTTGAAGACGCGCCGCCCGTCCCAGCCCGCGTCGGCCTTGATCCCGAACAGGTTGTAGCTCGACCCGCCTTCCGTCGCCGGCACCTGCCGCCCCCAGTTGCTCTCGAGCGCGGCCTGCGCGACGAGTGCGAGCGGGTCGACGCCGAGCGCGCTGCCGGCG
>JAFEDP010000051.1 GCA_018241545.1 Pseudomonadota bacterium | reverse complement strand
CTCGCTCGTCGTCAGCGACGCGGACGCGGTGGCCGCGTGCGCCGCGTTCCTCGACGATCATCGAACGCTCGTCGAGCCCGCATGCGGCGCAACGCTGGCGCCGCTGTACGAGGCTGATCCCGCACTGCGCGGGGCCGAGCGCATCCTGGTCGTCGTGTGCGGCGGGGTGGGCGTCACTCGCCGGCAACTCGAGGAGTGGACGGAGCGCTTCAGCGACGAACGGCGCTGAGCCGCGCCCAGCTCGTAGCGCGGCGGCGGCGGGCGGGCGGGCGATGCGGTGCGTGCGGCGCCCGGCGCCGGTTGCTACGCTCAGGTCGGTGGCGCAGGGGCAGGCCCGGAGGGGGGAGCGATGGGACAAATGATGCGCGCGGCGATCGCCGCGGGACTCGCGGCGTGGCTGGGCGGCACAGCGGCCATGGCGGAGCCCGCGCTGCTGCTTGCCCACGGGCATGTCTACACCGGCGATCCGGCCCGTCCCTGGGCGGAGGCCGTGGCCGTCGAGGGCGAGCGCATCGCCGAGGTCGGCTCGGACCGGGAGCTGGCGGCCCGCTGGCGCGGGAGGGCGCAGCTGATCGACCTCGAGGGGCGGACGGTCATCCCGGGCATCGTCGATGCCCACATGCACCTCCTGTTCGGCGCGCTCGAGATCGCCGGTCTCAACCTCTCGGCGCCCGACCACAGCCTGACTCCGGCACAGCCCGAGGCGCTCCTGGCGGCGCTACGTGCGTTCGCGGCCGCGCATCCGAGCGAGCGGATCCTGATCGTGCGCGCCGACTTCAGCTCCGAGCCGCCGGCCGCGCCGACCCGCACGCTGCTCGATCAGGCGGTCGCGGACCGGCCGGTCGTCGTGCACAACTCCACCGAGCACGCGCTGTGGGTGAACAGCAAGGCACTCGAGCTCGCGGGCATCGGCGACGACCCGGTCGCCGACGCGGAGGCCGAGCGCAACATCGTGCGCGAGGCGGGTGGGCGACCGACCGGGCTGCTGCTGGAAGCCGCCCAGGAACTGGTGAACCGGGCGGTGCTGCGTGAGCTCAGGACCGAGGAGAAGCTCGCGCTGCTGCGCAATGCCACCCGGTACCTCAACCAGTTCGGGATCACCAGCGTCGTCAACGCCACCGGCGACCTCGCCGAACTCGAGCTCTACGCCATGCTGCGTGACCGCGGCGAGCTGACCGTGCGCACGCGCACGGCCTTCGGCGCGGTCGCGGTGCCGCACCACCTGACGGCGCAGTTCCTCGCGGATCTCGAGACGGCGCGCAGCCGCTACCACGACGAATGGGTGTCCGCGAACGCGGTGAAGTTCTTCGTCGACGGCAGCTCGGGGATGTACCCGCCGCTCGTCTACCGCGCCGCGGAGTACCGGGCGCTGGTCCAGGAGCTCGACAAGCGCGGCTTCCAGCTGATGACGCACGCCGAGCGTCGCGACTCGATCCACCTCGCGCTCGACGCCTACGAGGCCGCCGTGCGCGCGAACGGGGCGCGTGACCGGCGACTGCGCATCGAGCACGATTTCGTCATCACCGACGGCGACATCGAGCGCCATGCCGCCCTCGCGGTGGTCGCTGGCATCCAGCCGGCGTTCTGCTGCGGCGACTCCGGGACCAGCTACGACCCCGGGGACCCCACGCCCTCGGACCGCTGGCGCACGCTCAAGTCGCACGGTGCGCGGCTCGCCTTCAGCAGCGACTGGCCGTGCATGTGGCCGCCGGACCCGTTCGTGAACATCCAGCAGGCCGTGACCCGTCAGATCTGGCGCTCGCCGGACACCGCGGGCATCGAGACGGCGCCGCTGGACGGTGCCCAGCAGGGAGGTTCCCTGCCCCAGCCCGGCAAGATCTACTACCCCGAGGAGCGGCTCAGCGTGACCGAGGGCATCGACGCCTACACGCGCGGCGCGGCGTTCGCCTCCTTCATGGACGAGCGGGTTGGCACGATCTCGAAGGGGCGCCTCGCCGACCTCGCGGTGCTGTCGCAGGACATATTCTCGGTGCACCCGGCCGACGTCGGCAGGACGCGCGCGGTGATGACGTTCGTGGGCGGACGTCTCGTCTACGACGCGCGCGCGCCGGCGCGCTGAGCACGGCGCCGCCCGCTCAGCGGCCCGGTCCGGCCACCGCGACGCGCCGGTGTGCGGCGCGCGCGTGGGCCAGCCAGTGCCGCCGCCGCCAGCGCCACGCCATCGTGAGGCCGCGCACCCACTCGTCGGCGGCATAGGCGATCCACACGCCGGCGAGCCCCAGGCCACACACGTCCCCGAGCAGCCACGCGCCGCCCGCCATCACGAGCAGCATCGACCCGACGCCCGCGGCGACCGGGAAGCGCGCGTCGCCGGCGGCCCTGAGCGCGTTGATGACCACCAGGTTGAAGACCCGCCCCGGTTCGAGCACTACCGTGATCCACAGCAGCGTCGTCCCGAGCGCACGGACTTCAGCGTCGTCGCTGAACAACGGCAGCGTCCAGCGGGCGGTGAGCGCGCCGAGCAGCGCCATGCCGGTGGCGATCACGAGCGCGGACCCGAGGCTCTGGCGCACCTGGCGCTCCGCGCCGTGCAGGTCGCGCGCCCCGACGTGGCGACCGACCAGGATCTCCGTGGCCAGGCCGATCGCGAGTCCCGGCAGGACGGTGAAGTAGGTGACCTGCATCGCGTACGCCTGGGTCGCGAGCGAGCGGGTGCCCATGTGCGCGACCAGCGCGTAGGTGGCCATCAGCGCGAAGCGGTACGCGAGGCCCTCGGCGGCGCCGGGCAGGCCGATGTGCAGCACCGCCGCGAGCGGCGCGCGACGCAGCCGCCACCAGTCTTCACGCGCGGGCGCAAGTCGCAGCCGGCGGCGCCACAGGCGCAGGTACAGGGCGATGCCGACTGCGCGCCCCAGCACCATGGCGAGCGCGTAGCCGGTGAGTCCGAGCGGCGGCAGCGGGCCGACGCCGTGCATCAGCGGCCAGCACAGCGCCAGGTGTGCCGCGTGAATCAATAGGATCGTCTGCACCACGTCCCGTGCCCGCAGGTGCGCGCGCAGCACCGCGGCGAGGGTGACATTGAGGGCGTCCGCGCCGAGCGCGACGCCGAGCCACTGCAGGTAGGGACGCGCCAGCGGCAGGACGTCGGCCGGGGCGCTCAGCACCTGCAGCAGCAGGCCGGCCCCGAGCGCCACGCTCAGCGCCGTCGTAACGCCCACCCACGTGCTCGCTCCGAGTGCCGCCCGCGCGGTCGCGTCGGCCAGTCGCCGGTTGTCCGCGCCGAGTTCCTGCGTGATGGCGACGCTCACGCCGAGGCTCACGATCCGCAGCAGCAGGAAGAACGTCGCGTGGATGCCGTTGGCGAGCGCGAAGGCGCCCGAGGCCGCCTGCGACTCGTGCGCCGCCAGCAGCAGGCCCACGAGACTGACGGACATCCCGAGCGCCAGTTCGGCCAGAAGCGGCCCGGCCAGCGGCCACAGCGCCGAGCGATGCTGCCTTTGGCCAGGGCTCATGGCGGCCACGTGGGGCGGCGGCCCGGCCCGCGGGCCGCCTGGGCGGAGTCGAGCGCTGGGACCGGACCTGGCGGTCCGTGAGGCGGACGTCGGAGCGTGGGAGAGGCGGTTAACCGGTGCACGTCAAATCAACGGGTTGTAGTCGGTCGGGAGCGGCGGCGGCGGCTGGACGCGGTGTCGGGGCGGATCGTCGCGGGCGACTTGAGATCCGGGCCCGCCGACCCGACCATCGAGGTTGCCAGAAGCGCCGGCCCGGCGCGGGAGCAGGCAGTGCCGAAGACGCCGAAGCAGGGTGACGGGATCCGGGGCGAACGCATGCGCGCCTCGCGGCTGTGGGCCGGCGAGGGGTTCGCGAACAAGCACCCGATCCTGGCCGGATTACGCCGGCCCGAGGTGCCGATGCCGACGCTGCGCGAGTTCTTCTTCACGCGCGGCCGGCGGATCCCGGTCGCGCCGCTGCCGGCGGTCGACCCGCGCGACGCCTGGAGGCGCGCCCCGGGCAGCCGGCTGCGCGCCACCTGGCTCGGGCACTCGACGGTACTGCTCGAAATCGACGGCGCGCGCATCCTGACCGATCCGGTGTGGGGCCCGCGTGCCTCGCCGACGCGCTTCCTCGGGCCGCGCCGCTTCCAGCCGGTCCCGGTCCGGCTGGGACAGTTGCCGCCGCTCGATGCGATCGCGATCTCGCACGATCACTACGATCACCTCGACTACCAGACCATCCGCGCGCTGCGCCGGGTGCCGGTGCCGTTCGTCACGCCGCTCGGCGTCGGCGCGCACCTCGAGCGCTGGGGCATCGCACCGGAACGCATCGTCGAACTCGACTGGTGGGAGGCGTGGCGCGTGCCGGGTACCGAGGTCGAGCTGACCGCGACCCCGGCGCAGCACTTCTCCGGGCGCACGCTGGGCGGACGCAACGGGACGCTGTGGTCGTCGTTCGTCGTGCGCGGGCCTCGCCACCGCGTGTTCTTCAGCGGCGACACGGGCCTGACCAGCGAGTACGCGGCGATCCGCGGGCGATTCGGACCGTTCGACCTCGTGATGCTCGAGATCGGCGCCTTCCACCCGGCGTGGGGCGACATCCACCTAGGGCCGGACAACGCGCTCGAGGCGTACTCGCTGCTGGGTGGCGGAGCGCTGCTGCCGGTGCACTGGGGCACGTTCGCGCTGGCGATGCACGACTGGGACGACCCGATCGAGCGGCTCGTCGAGCGCGGCGCGGCCCTCGGGCTGCCGCTGCTGCTGCCACGCCTGGGCGAGCCGACCGAGCCTGCGCACGACGGGCCCCGCGAGCCCTGGTGGCGCGGCCCGCGCGTGACGGCCGGTGCCGAGGAGCCTTCGCCCGCCGATCCTGGCCTTGCGGCGCCGCTGACGTTCCCGATCGATTGACGCACGTTCCGGCGGGCGCGGTATCAGCGCGGCGAAGGCGCCGTCGGCGCCGCGGGGTTCATGCGCACGAGACGGTTCGGCGGGATCTCGAGCGCGAGCCGGTCGCTGCGGGCCGAGGCACCCGGTTGAGCGAGCCGGTGATCCGCGGGACGTCCATGTGGCTCGCGCCGTACCCGGCCCGGGTCGGCGGCTGGCGCGGCGATCGCAACAGCGCGACCCCGTCGTCGGACGCGGCGACCGCGCGACAGACGCTCCGGCCGCGCGCTGGCCGTCCGGCGCCGTGGCGGTCCAAAGGCCTCGGGGAGCGCGGCGCGGCGCCAGCCGATGCCGCGCGAGGAGGCGGGTGCGGCCGGTTCGGGCGTCTATCTGCTCGTACAGCTGGCCATCACCGGGCGTCTGCAGCGGCAGTCGCTCGACGATGCCGTCGCCTCTGCGCCGAATCGCCGCCACGAGGGCTGCATGCTGTGGCGAGCCCGGCCCGACCACCGTCCCGGCGCCGAGCGCGGCCGACTCCGGGTCGGGCAATACGGACCTCAGGAACGTCAGATTGCGCGCGGTGACGCTGAGCGGCGCGCCAGCGGCGAGCGACGGCGCGGTCAGCGCCCGGCGCCATGCCGACGCTGCTGCAGCAGCCAGTCATAGAGCGCGGGATCGGCGTAGGCCGGCGTCCAGGCGTCGTGGCCGGCTTGCGGGTAGACCGTGAGGCGCGCGTGACCGCCGCAGGCGTTGATGGCCTCGACCATGGCTTCGTCGCCTGCCAGGGGAACGACGTCGTCGTGGGCACCATGGAATGCCCACACCGGCACCTCGCGCAGCCGGCACGCGTCGCGCGTCTCCCACGTGCCGCTCACCGGCGCGATCGCCGCGAAGCGCTCCGGGTGGCGGCTCGCCCAGCCGTAGCTCCACTCGCCGCCCATGCTCAGCCCCGTGATGTAGACACGGTCCGGGTCGACCGGCAGACGCGCCATCAACTCGTCGAGCATGGCGTCGAGCTCGAGCGGGTCGAAGCCGCGCGGGACTCCGTGAGTGGACTGAGGCGCGGCGATGATGAACGGGTAGCTGCGACCCTCGGCCACCAGGCGCGGCGGACCGTGCGCCTTCAGTCGCTCGAGATCGTCACCCGCTTCCCCGGAGCCGTGGAGGAAGATCAGCAGCGGGTAACGCGTCGCGCCGTGGGCCTCGAACCCGGCGGGCAGGTAAAGCAGGAAGCGGCCGTGGGTTGCCGTGCTCATCGTGCGGTCGAATGTGACCGCCTGCTGGCCGGCGTGCAACGGCCAGGCGTCACGGCCGGCGCAGCCGGCGAGCAGCAGCGCCATCAGGGCCGCGCCGGCAGCGGAGGCCGAGGTGAACCGGAGTCGCGGGCCGCGGGCCAGGGTACTTAGCTCAGCTGTCATCGAGGCATTCCTGGGTTGCGGCATCGAACAGGCGGATTGCGCCGAAGTCCATCACGAGGTCGATCGACTCGCCAAGGCGTGGCGCGGCCGGCTGGCGCCAAGACCGTGATGAGATGGCCAGGCGTGATCGCCTCCACCGCTAGCCGTGGTCGCGGCAGCCGGACGGCTCCGGCGCTGAGCCGAGTGTTGCGGCCGGCCGGCGCTCGATCGGCGCTGGCGCCGCGTCCGCCGCGGGCACGCGCGCCTCGAGCATGACCGACAGCTCCACGGAGTCGCTCGCGAACAGGCCGAGTGCGCCGATGCCGTAGTCGGAGCGGTGGATGGTCGTCGTCGCGCGCGCGCTCACGGTCGCGGGCCCCGCGCGCGCGTCCGCCGGCTCGAGGATCTGCGCCCGGAAGGTCTCGCGGCGAGCGACGCCGTGCAGCGACAGCTCGCCCGCGATTGCGGCCGCAGGGCCCGGCCCGTAGTCGATGAGCTCGCTCTGGAAGCGGATGGTCGGGTAGTGGCGTGCGTCGAACACGCCGGGCCCGAGGACCCGCTCCGTCCAGCCGGGCGAGGCCATGACGAGGTGCGTGACATCGAGCTCCGCCTCGAGCGCCACCACGCGATGCTCGGGTCCGGCGAGCACCAGCGTGCCCGCCACCGAGGGGAAGCAGCCGCTGACGGCCCGAAGTAGCGCAGCGCGAACGTGGCGTGCGATCGCGCCGGATCGAGCGGGACGCGCTCCGCCGCAGCCCCGGCGACCGTCGCGAGGCACAGCGCCGCGCAGCAGACGGCCGCGAGCAGCGGCCGGCGCCCCGGCGGGCGTCGTCCGGGCCCGCTGGCCGCGCCCGCGGAGGCGGCGGCGCGATGGCGGCGCGTGCATGTCATGGGCGTTGCGTGCTCCTGCACCCGGGCTCCGGGAATGGGTACCGCGCCGCCACGTGCGCGTTCACTCTATATACACCGGTCGAATGACGGTCTGGCTCGCCGCAGCGCGCCCGCGGGCTAGATCAGCCGCTGCTGGCCGCCCGCCGCCCGTTCGAGGTCGAGCAGGAACTGCTTCGCTGGCAGGCCGCCGCCGAACCCCGTCAGCGTGCCGTTGGCGCCGACGACGCGATGGCAAGGCACGATGATCGCGACGGGATTGGCGCCGTTGGCGGCGCCCACCGCGCGGCTTGCCGCGGGGCGGCCGACGCGCGCCGCGACCTCGGCGTACGAGGTGGTCGAGCCGTACGGAATGGCGCGCAAGGCGGACCAGACCGCACACTGGAACGGCGAGCCACGCATCTCGAGGCGCAGGTCGAACTCGCGGCGCGCACCGGCGAAATACTCGGCGAGCTGCGCCACCACGTCAGCGAACGCGCGCCGGTCCTCGCGCCACCCCGACGCCGGCGGGCGCGGATGCCGGCCGGCCACGAAGCCGAGCTGCCAGAGCGTGCCGTCGGGCGCGCCGACGAGCCGCAGCGGGCCGACCGGGCTCGGCAGCTCGCGGTACACGAGCGGCGGGTCGCCGGGAGGGGTCGGATGGCCGCGGGCCTGCATGCCGGCATTCTAGCCGGCCCGGCGGCTCAGTCCCCGCCGTCGCAGCCGGTGGCGCGCCCGCGCAGCAGCGCGCGCTCGCGCTCGTTGCGCGTCAGGGCCGCGGCGCGCTCGAACTCGGCGCGCGCCTCGCCGGCGCGGCCGAGCCGTTGCAGCAGCTCGCCGCGCACGGCCGGCAGCAGGTGGTAGCCCGCGAGGCGCGGGTCGCCTGCCAGCGCATCGACGAGCCCAAGGGCCTCCGCGGCGCCGAAGGCCATCGACACCGCGACGGCGCGGTTGAGCTCGACGACCGGCGAGGGCGCGAGCTGCACCAGCGCGTCATAGAGGGCCGCGATGCGCGCCCAGTCGGTGTCGGAGGCGACGGCGGCGCGGGCGTGACAGGCCGCGATCGCGGCCTGCAGCGCGTACGGGCCGAGTGCCTCGCCGCGCGCCTCGGCGCGCGCCAACGCGGCGAGGCCGCGCCCGATCAGCAGCCGGTCCCAGCGCGCGCGATCCTGCTCGAGCAGCAGCACGGGCTCCCCGCCCGGCCCGAGGCGCGCGGCGGCGCGCGAGGCCTGCAGTTCCATCAGCGCCACGAGCCCGTGCACCTCGGGCTCGGACGGGATCAGCTCGGCGAGCATGCGCCCGAGGCGCAGCGCCTCCTCGCACAGGGCCGGGCGCATCCAGTCCGGGCCGGAGGTCGCGGCGTAGCCCTCGTTGAAGATCAGATACAGCACCTCGAGCACCGATGCCAGCCGCGCGTCGAGCTCCTCGGTGCGCGGCGTCTCGAAGGGCACGCGCGCCTCCGCGAGCGTGCGCTTGGCGCGGACGATGCGCTGCGCGATGGCCGCTTCCGTGGTGAGGAAGGCGCGGGCGATCTCCGCCGTCGTGAGCCCGCCGAGCAGGCGCAGCGTGAGCGCCACGCGCGCCTCGGTACCGAGCACCGGGTGGCAGGCGACGAACATCAGCCGCAGCAGGTCGTCGGCGATCGGCTCGTCGAGCGCTGCGGCCGGATCGCCGCCCGGGTCACCGTGCGCCTCGACGTGGTGCGCGAGCTGCTCGCCGACGCGCTCGCCGACGCGCCGGCGCCGCAGGCGGTCGAACGCGCGGTGGCGCGCCGTGGTCATCAGCCAGGCCCCGGGGCGCTCCGGCACGCCGTTCGCCCGCCACTGTTCCAGGGCCGCCACGAGCGCGTCCTGCGCGAGCTCCTCGGCCTCGCCGACGTCGCGCAGCATCCGGGCCAGCATGGCGATGAGCTTCGCCGATTCCATGCGCCAGACGGCCTCGACGGTACGGTGGATCGCGTCCTCGGTCACGGCACTGCGGCGGCGCTCATGCGAAGCATGGCCCGAGCTCGCGCACCTCGATCGTCGCCCACTCTGCCGCCGGGCAGGCGCGCGCGATCGCGACGGCTTCCTCGCGCGTGGCGCAGGTGAGCAGGAACAGGCCGCCGATCATCTCCTTGGCCTCCGCGTATGGCCCGTCCACGAGCGTCGCGCGCCCGGGTGCCGTGACGCGCGTGCGGCCGTGGTCGGACTTCAGCGACTGGCTCAGGGTCAGGACACCGCGACGCTGCAGGTCGGCACTGAACTCCAGCATGCGCTCGTAGAGGGCGCGGCCCTGCTCCTCGCTGCGCGCCTCACGCTGCCCGAGCGGTTCCATGATCAGAAGTGCGTAACCCATGCCGTCTCCAGTGTCGCGCCCGCCCGGGCCGGGCCCGGGCGGGCCGCTGCGCCGCTCAGGACTGGACGTTCACCATCCAGTGCACGCCGAAGCGGTCCGTGACCATGCCGAAGCAGGGCGAGAAGAACGTCCGCGCGAGCGGCATGTCAACCTGGCCGCCGTCGGCGAGGGCCGCGAACACGCGCCCCGCCTCGGCGCCGTCGGCCACGGCCAGCGACAGGTTGAAGCCGCCGAAGGCCGTGCCGCCGCGGCAATAGCCGTCAGTTGCCATCACGACGGTGTCGCCGATGCGCAGTGCCGCGTGCATGATCTTGTCGCCCGAGTCCGGGGGCAGCGCGCCCGGCGGGGCGGGCTCGGGCGATTCGCGATGCCGGACCAGCATCTCGACCGTCGCGCCGAGCGCGCGCTCGTAGAACCGGACGGCCTGCTCGCAGCGGCCGTCGAAATTGAGGTAGGGGTGCACGATCATGGCAGGGACTCCCGGGGGCTCAGCCCGCGCTCGCGCGCGCGGCGGGATCGGTGCTGGCGGGAGCGAAGTCCTCGGCCTCGAACACCGGGCGGATCTCGATCTCGCAGTCCGTGGGGAACGGGTTGGGGCACTTGCGCACCCACTCGACAGCCTCCTGCAAGGACTTTACCTGCCACAGCCAGAAGCCGGCGACGAGCTCCTTGGCCTCTGCGAACGGGCCGTCGACCACGGTCCGGTGGCTGCCGCTGAAGCGCACGCGGCAGCCGAGCGCGCTGCGCTTGAGGCCCTCGCCGGCCAGCAGCACGCCGGCCCGCGCCAGCTCCTCGTTGAACCGCCCCATCGCGGCGAGCAGTTCGGGGCTCGGCATCACGCCGCGCTCGCTGTCGGCGGTCGCCTTCACCATCACCATGACGCGCATTGTCGTTCCTCCGTGGCTGATCCGTTGGGTCGGGGCCGGACCGGCCGGCGCGGGGCCGGGCGCACTCGGGGCTCCCGTCTCCACGACGAACGGGCCGGGCCGATTTCGACACCGGGCTCGGCTCCCGCACCCGATGTGCGCTGCAGCAGCAGTGGCGGGGCGGGGTGGTCGCGCCCCGCGCCGGCACCCGGTAGGCTCTCCGCGGCCGCCAGTGGCGCCGCTCGCCGGTGCCGCCGGGCGCGCGCCACGCCTTACGATGGCCGGGAACGCCGGCGCCGACCGGGAGACCCGCCCACGTGAACCGCCGCGCCCGCCCGATGTCCGACCGCCGCCGGTCACCACGCTCGCCGCCGGCCGGCGGGACTCGGGCGAGCCCGTGGTGAGCGGCGCCCACGTCCTCTCCGACCGGCGCGGCGTCTGGGCGTTCGCGCTCGGCTGCGTCGCGGTGACGGCGGGCGTCCTACTGCACCTGCCGATGTTCTGGATGGGGCGAGCGGTGGGCTTTCGCCTCGCCGGCATGCCGATGGACGCCGGCATGCTGGCGGGGATGGGCCTGATCGTCGGCGGCATCGGGGTGGCGGCCTACGGGCTCCTGCCGCGCTCGATCGCCGCGCAGGCGCGCACGGCCGCGCGCATCTCGGTGCACGCCCCGGAGGATGCGCCGCTGGGCGCCGCGCACTGGCAGCTGATGGCGGTGCTGGTCGTGGCGCTGGTCATCGACGTCATGAAGCCCGCCGCGCTCGGCTTCACGATGCCCGGCATGGTGGCGGAGTACGCGGTCCCGAAGCGCACCGCCTCGCTCGTGCCCTTCGCCGCGCTGGTCGGCACGGTCACCGGTTCCGTCCTGTGGGGACTGTTCGCCGACATATACGGGCGCAAGGCGTCGATCCTGCTGTCGGCGGTGGTGTTCGTCGGCACGTCGATCTGCGGCGCGATGCCCTCGCTCGCGTGGAACGTCGGCATGTGCTTCATCATGGGCGCCGGCGCCGGAGGCATGCTGCCGGTGACTTACGCGCTGCTCGCCGAGACGATGCCGTCGCGCCACCGCGGCTGGGCGCTCGTGCTGGTGGGCGGGCTCGGCGCCGTGGGCGGCTACTTCGCCGCGAGCGGGTGCTCGGCGTGGCTGGTTCCGATCTTCTCGTGGCGCGTGCTGTGGCTCGCGAACCTGCCCACCGGGCTGATCCTCATCCTGATGGGCGGCCTGATCCCCGAGTCGGCCAAGTTCCTGCTGGCGCGCGGCCGGCGCGAGGAGGCACGCGCGGTCATGGCGCGCTTTGGCACGCGCAGCTACGCGCTCGGCGAGCGCGAGGACGACGCGTTCGACCTGCTCGATCATCCGCTCGAGCACCGCGGCCCGCGCCCGTCACTGTGGACCGGCGGGCTCGTCGGCCGCACGGTGGCGCTCAGCACCGCGGCGGTCTCGTGGGGCCTCGTCAACTTCGGCCTGCTCCTGTGGCTGCCGGGCGCGCTGGTCGAGCAGGGCTACAGCATGGGCGTGTCCTCGTGGCTGCTCGCGCGCTCCTCGCTGATCGCAGTGCCGACGGTGTTCATCTGCGCGTGGCTGTACAGCCGCTGGAGCACGCGGCGCGCGCTGCTCGCGGCCATCGCCGTGATGCTGGCAGGGCTCGTGTGGGTGCTGCTGCTCGAGACCCATTGGCACGGCAGCCCCGTGTATCCGGTGGCGCTGCTGATCGTCGGCTCCAACGGGTTGCTGGCGATCCTGCTGCCGTACGCCGCGGAGTCCTATCCGCTGCGGGTGCGCGGTCGCGCCACGGGCTGGGTCGCGGCCTGCACCAAGGCCGGCGGCGTCGCGGCGCAGTCGCTCAGCATCGCCGCGCTCGTGCCGGCGCTCGGGACCTCGGCGCTGCTGATCTCGGTACCGGCGCTGCTCGCGTTCGTGCTGGTCGCACGCTTCGGCACCGAGACCCGCGGCCTCGACCTGCGGGTGCTCGAGCGCCGCACGCCGGCGGCAGGCACGGTCGCCGGGGAGCCCGGAGGCTAGCCGTGGCGCCGCTGCCGGGGCGCGTCGCGGTCAGCGGCGGCGCGCGCCCAGCTTCTCGAACAACCGTGCCACGTGCGTCCCGACGGTGTTGGGCGAGACCTGCCGCTCGGCCGCGATCTCCTTGTTCGAGCGACCGGCAGCGATGGCTGCGGGCACGGTGAGCTCGCGCGGGCTGAGACCGAGCGCGGCCCGCGCTTGCGGGTTGCCGTCGAAGGGTGCCGGGGGCGGTCGGCGCAGGGCGCGGGCGCCTACGATCATGCCGAGCGCGAGGAACTGCAGCGCGATCAGGAAGGCGTGGAGATCGTCCTCGTGCGCACGCACCAGGTGCCGGTAGTCCAGCCACTGCAGCAGCAGGGTCTCCGCGGCGACCGCGGCGCCGTAGACCACGACCTGCTTCCACATCGGATACCCGCCCCCTG
>JAFEDP010000519.1 GCA_018241545.1 Pseudomonadota bacterium | reverse complement strand
GCCCCGACGCCCCCGGCGCGCTCCTGCCGCTGCTGCGGCTCGCCGACGGCGCGCTCGCGACCTCCGCCGACTACGGCCGGCCCGAGCAGTCGCGCCGCGCCACGGCGTTCCTCGACCCGCGCGGCACGCGGCCCTGCGGCCACGGCCGCAGCGCCACCGTCGTCGCCGCCGACTGCATGACCGCCGACGCCCTCACCAAGGTGGTGCTCGCGAGCGGCGATCCGTGCCATCCGGCGCTCGCGGTGCTCGGCGCCGAGGCGTGCCTGCTCGCGGCGCCGGCCGGGAGGGTGGCGGCGTGAGCGCAGGGGCGAGCGTGCATCGCCTCCCCGTTCCGCCGCGCGCACCGCCGCCGCCCGCGCGTGCGCCCTCGCCGCTCGAGCGCTGGCAGCGGCGCACGATGTGGGCGGTACTCACGCTGCTCGCCGGCAGCGGCGCGCTGTGGCTCGTGTTCCACCACTTCCTGCGGGTCGCGACCGAGTTCGGCGAGCGCCCGCACGCGCTCGAGGTCTGGTGGCTGCGCCTGCACGGGCTGGCGGCGATGCTCGCGCTGCTCGCCCTCGGTGCGCTCGCGGCGACCCACGTGCGCCGCGCGCTGCGCCAGCACCGCAACCGCCGCTCCGGGCTCGCGCTCGGGCTGCTGCTCGGCGCGCTCGTCGGCAGCGGCTACGCGCTCTACTACTTCGGCGGCGAGGAGACGCGTCCGGTGATCAGCCTCGTGCACTGGACGGTCGGACTCGCCGTGGTCGCGATGCTGCTCGCGCACGGCTGGCTCGGGCGCGCGCGCGGCGCCCGCCCCGGGCGACCCCGCTAGCGTCCAGGATCCGGCCCGGCACGGGAACCCGGCGCCCCCGGCGCCGGTCCGACCCCCCGAAATCTTCCGCGCCCTGCCCCGGTCCACTCCAGGCAGGCGCCGACCCGGCGCCCCGCGCCGCCCCGGAGCCTCCGATGCCTCGCCACCGCCCGCCGTCCATCCGCCCGTCCGAGATCACCCCGCCCGAGGTCTACGCCTCGCGCCGGCGCTTCCTGGCCGGGGCCGCCGGCCTCGCCCTCGCCGCGGCGGTGCCGCGCGCGCGCGCCGAAGGACCCGAGGGGGCCGTGCTCGACTACCGGCGCAATGCCGCGCTCAGCACCAGCGAGACCCCCAACCGCTGGGAGGACGTGACCGGCTACAACAACTTCTACGAGTTCGGCACCGACAAGTCGGACCCGGCGCGCTACGCATCGACGCTGCGCCCGAAGCCCTGGTCGGTCGTGGTCGGCGGCGAGGCCGAGGTGCGCGGCCGGATCGCGCTCGAGGACCTGCTCAAGCCGCACGCGCTCGAGGAGCGCATCTACCGGCTGCGCTGCGTCGAGGCCTGGTCGATGGTGATCCCGTGGGTCGGCGTGCCGCTCGCGGAGGTGCTCAAGCGCCTCAAGCCGACCTCGCGCGCGCGCTACGTGGCGTTCACGACGCTCAACGACCCGGCGCAGATGCCGGGGCTGCGCGTGCCGGTGCTCGACTGGCCGTACGCCGAGGGCCTGCGCATCGACGAGGCCATGCACCCGCTCGCGCTGCTCGCGGTCGGGCTCTACGGGCGCGTGCTGCCGAACCAGAACGGCGCCCCGCTGCGGCTCGTGGTGCCCTGGAAGTACGGCTTCAAGAGCATCAAGTCCATCGTGCGCATCGACTTCACCGAGCGCATGCCGGCGACCAGCTGGAACCGGGCCGCGCCCGAGGAGTACGGCTTCTACGCCAACGTCAACCCCGCGGTCGACCACCCGCGCTGGAGCCAGAAGACCGAGCGGCGCATCGGCGCCGGCCTGTTCGCCCCGCGCCAGCCGACGCTGCCGTTCAACGGCTACGCCGAGCAGGTCGCTTCGCTCTACTCGGGACTGGACCTGCGGAGGAACTTCTGAACCCGGACCTGCTGTGGCGGCGCCTCGGGCGGCCGCTCCTGTTCGTGCTGCTGCTGCTGCCCGCCGCGAGCCTCGTCGCGCGCGCGACCGGGTTCGCGGGCCTCTCGCTCGGCGCCAACCCGGTGGCGGCGCTCACCGACGCGCTCGGCCTGTGGGCGCTCAGGCTGCTGCTCGCGACGCTCGCGGTGACGCCGCTCCGGCTCCTGACCGGCAACCCGCGCTGGCTGCTGTACCGGCGCCAGCTGGGCCTGTTCGCGTTCGGTTACCTGCTGCTGCACGTCACGATGTACGTGGCGGTCGACCAGGGGCTCGACTGGCGCGTGCTGCTCGAGGACGTCGCCA
>JAFEDP010000518.1 GCA_018241545.1 Pseudomonadota bacterium | reverse complement strand
ATCCCCTCCTCACTGCGCGCCGCCGCGATGGCGGCGGGCTCCACCGGCTCGTGGCGCACGAGCTTGCGCACCACCGGCTGGTCGGCGAACTCCGCTGCGAACTTGGCGCCGGCGTCGCGCATCGCCTTGCGCGTCGCGGCCGCGAGCGGCGCGGCGCTCGAGAGCATCGTCGCCACCTCGTTGCCGAAACCGGTCAGCACCAGCGAGTCGATCAGGCGCGCGGTGCCGTCGTAGAGGTTGATGCGGTACTTGATCGTGACGGCATACAGGGCGCTGCCGGCATCGCGCGGCGTCACGAACGAGTACTCCTCGATGCGCGGCTCGAGGATCAGGTCGAGCGGCACCGGCGCCGGGCGGGCGAGATCGGCCACCGGCGTGACGCTCGCGAACATCGCGCGCGCGAGGCGGTCGATCGCGGCGACGTGGCCGGCGCCGAGCGCGATGTTCCATTTCGTCTTGAAGCGCTCCTCGTGGGCCTCGTAGCTGCGGAACGCCGGGCTGTAGTAGATCCCCGCCCGCAGCGGCAGCGGCTCGAGCAGCGGCCGCGGCAGCGGCGCCTCGCCGCGCACCTGCACGCCGCCGCAGGCGGCGAGCAGCATCCCCGCCACCGCGAGCGCCGCGCCTGAAACGATTCCACCGACTGGCCGCGCCACGTCCCCTCCCCGGCCTGCGCCGCTAGCGTACGAGCCCGACGAAGGAGCCGCCATTGCGCTGGCAGATGATACGCATCAGCTGCGCCAGGCGGATGTTCGTGAACTGCGGGTACTGCGGGTCGAGCGGGAAGCCGATGTAGTGGATGCGCACCGCCCGCTCGCCGGTCTGGTCGTTGCGGTTGATGCGGTCCACGGTGTCGACGACCTGCTGGATCGAGGCCCCGGTGAACTCGTCGCCGAACACGTAGATGCTGATCTTGTGCTCCGGCGTCCAGAAGGTGCGGATCGCGGCGATGATGCCCTCGGCCGGGCTCGAGGCCGAGAACGCGTTCCAGCCGTTGAACGAGTCCAGGATCGCCTTGCGCCGCGCCGGCGTGTCGGGGATCCACTTGCCGCGGTACTCGCTGAACATGTAGTAGCCCTGGTCGGACATCACCTGGATGCCCTTGAGCTTGGGGTACATCTCCAGCACCTCGCGCAGCTTCTGCTTGGCGAGCCCCCAGCTGTAGCTCTGCATCGAGCCCGAGGTGTCGATCAGGAAGATGACGTACTCGCTGTCGACCGGCACGCCGCCGATCGGCGCGTCCTTGGCGCGCTTGAAGTTCTGGCCGAGCAGCCGCTCCATCTCGGCGGTCAGCGACTGCTGCGCCGCCGACAGCTTGCCCTCGAGCGTCGCGGCCACCGTCGCCTCCTGGCGCGAGGCCTGCGACTGGCCGCGGATCTGGCTGAGCTCGCCCTGCAGCCGCGCGACGCGCTCGCGCAGCTCCGAGACCTGCTGCTTGCGCCCCAGCAGCTCCTGCGCCAGGCGCTCGGTCTCGCCGCGCAGCGTCACCAGCTCCGCCTCGCGCCGCGCGATCAGCCCGCCGAGGTCGGTGTCGATCGACTGGATCACCTTCGGCCGGCCGACCTGCGCCAGCACCATGATCAGGATCAGCGCCCCGAACGCGCAGCAGATCGCGTCCAGGAACGACATGCTGAACACCTGGAAGTCGCGGTCGCGCCGCCGGCTGCCGCGCACCCCGCTCGAGCCCGACGCGCCGCTCACGGCCAGTCCCGCGACGGGGCCATGAACGCGCCCTGCGTCGCCTTGGCGAGGTTCCAGAACGCGCTCGGCGCCGCCGGGTCGCCCTCCATCGGCAGCAGGATGGTGCTGACCGGCAGCTTCTTGGGCAGCACCGCGACGGCGCGCTCGAAGAACCGCAGCCGGTCGTCGCCGTCGACGAGGTGCTTGGCCGGCGGCTGCGCGCCCTGCGTCGGCAGCCCGTCGGTGATCAGGATCAGGTTGTCGGGCTGCGGGTTCATCTGGCGCGCGACGGCGAAGGCGTTCTCGAGGCTGGTGCCGTCGCGCGGCACGATGTGCCGCAGCCGGTTGAGCGCCTTCTCGAGCGTCGCGGCGTCGAGCTTGAGCCACTGGCCGGCCGAGCCCTCGACCAGCGGCTCGGGGCGGGTGTTGAAGGTGTAGATCTGGAACTGCGCGGTGGTCGGGATCTGCGTCGAGATCCAGTCGGTGATCGACACCGCCTGGCGCCACTTGTCCGAGCGCAGCTTCTTGTCGTCGGACATGTTGCGCATGCGCAGGATGTTGACCAGCGTCTCGTCG
>JAFEDP010000517.1 GCA_018241545.1 Pseudomonadota bacterium | reverse complement strand
CGGGCGCACGCGCGCGCTCCGTTCTACGCCACTGAGCTCGAGGTCCTCGACGGCACGGTGTTCGTCGCGCGCACCGGCTACACCGGTGAGGACGGCTTCGAGATCATGCTGCCGGCGCAGCACGTGGTCTCGCTGTGGGACCGCCTGCTCGGCGCCGGCGTGCGCCCGTGCGGGCTCGGCGCGCGCGACACGCTGCGCCTCGAGGCCGGCATGAACCTCTACGGCAACGACATGGATGAGACGACCACGCCGCTCGAGTCGGGCCTCGCGTGGACCGTCGCGCTCGACGCGGGCCGGGACTTCGTCGGCCGGGCGGCGCTCGAGGCGCAGCGCGCCGCCGGCGTGCCGCGTCAGCTCGTCGGTCTGCTGCTGGAAGACAAGGGCGTTCTGCGCGGCCACCAGACGGTGTACGCAGGCACGGCGGGTACCGGCCTGACGACGAGCGGCAGCTACTCGCCGACGCTCGAGCGCTCGATCGCGCTCGCCCGCGTACCGGCCGGCACCGGAGGCGCTGTCGAGGTCGACGTGCGCGGCAAGCGCCTGCGGGCGCGCGTCGTGCGCCCACCGTTCGTCCGCCACGGCCGCGCGCTGATCACCCTCTAGCGCTGCCGCCGCACCACCCCCTCACCGACACACCCCCGCCGAGGTCTCCACGATGAGCAACGTCCCCGCAGAGCTTCGCTACACGTCGTCGCACGAATGGGTCCGCCGGAACCCGGACGGCACGCTGACGATAGGCATCACGGACCACGCGCAGCACGCGCTCGGCGACCTCGTGTTCGCGGAGACACCGGAGAGCGGGCGCAACGTGGCCGCCGGCGAGGCCTGCGCGGTGGTGGAGTCGGTGAAGGCCGCCTCGGACGTCTACTGCCCGGTGGCGGGCACGGTCGTGGAGGGCAATGCCGGGCTCGCCGACGCACCGGAGAAGATCAACACCGACCCCTACGGTGACGGCTGGCTGTGGAAGCTCAAGCCCGCGGACGCGGCGGCCGTCGACGCGCTGCTCGACGCGGCGGGCTATCAGAAGGTGCTGGCCGAGTCCGCCGAGTAGGGCGCCGCGCCCGCGACCTTCTAACCGGAGACACCATGTCATTCATCCCGCACACGGACGACGACGTCCGCCAGATGCTTGCGGCCATCGGGGTCGCGAGCATCGAGGACCTGTTCGATGAAATCCCCCGGGCGCTGCGCTCGGGTCCGCTCGAGGCGCTGCCGTCGGCGCTGCCCGAGATGGCGATCGGACGGCTGATGTCGGACCGGGCCGCTCGCGACGGGCGCCCGCTCAACTTCATCGGCGCCGGGGCCTACGAGCACCACATCCCGGCCGCCGTCTGGGCGATCACCACGCGCGGCGAGATCTACTCGGCGTACACCCCGTACCAGGCCGAAGCCAGCCAGGGGACGCTGCAGACGATCTACGAGTACCAGACGATGATCGCGAGCCTGACCGGCATGGACGTGTCCAACGCGTCCCTGTACGACGGCGCGTCGGCGCTCGCGGAGGCCTGCCTGATGGCGGTCCGCGCCAACCGGCGCTCGAAGTCGATGCGCATCCTGATGCCGACGACGGTCAACCCGACCTGGCGCAAGTGCGCCGCCGCGATCGCCGGCAACCAGGCGCTGCAGTTCGAGGCGGTCGGCTACGACCCCGCCTCCGGGCGTACGGCGCTGGCCGCGCTTGAGCCGCACGCCGGCAGCGATCTCACCGCGCTTGTCATCCAGCAGCCAAACTTCTTCGGCACGCTGGAGGACGTGGACCGGCTGACCGACTGGGCGCATCGCCAGGGCGCACTGGTGATCGCCGCGGTCAACCCGACGTCGCTGGCGCTGCTCAAGCCGCCGGGCGAGTGGGGCGAGCGCGGCGTTGACATCGTCATCGGCGAGGGCCAGCCGCTCGGCGTGCCGCTGTCGTCGGGCGGACCCTACTTCGGCTTTATGACCGCGAGGCTCGAGCACGTGCGCCAGATGCCGGGCCGCATCGTCGGGCGGACGCTGGACCTCGACGGCCGGCCGGGCTACACGCTGACGCTACAGGCGCGCGAGCAGCACATCCGGCGCGGCAAGGCCACGTCGAACATCTGCACCAACCAGGGCCTCTTGATGAGCGCCGCGACCATCTACATGTCGATCCTGGGCCCCGAGGGACTGGAGCGCGTCGCGGCGGCGTCGATGGCGCGCACCGCGGAGCTCGTGGCGGCGCTGGCGCAGATCCCGGGCGTGCGCGTGCCGTTCAGCGGACCGCGCTTCCACGAGGC
>JAFEDP010000516.1 GCA_018241545.1 Pseudomonadota bacterium | reverse complement strand
AGCTGCCGAGGCCGCCGCCGCGGCCGGCGCGGCGCCCTTCTTGATGCCGCCGTGCTTGGAGCAGGCGCCGCGGCCGCCGTGCGGCGAGGTCGTGCCGTCGCTGCAGGTGACCGGGCCCGACGTGTCCTTCGCCTGGACCGGCAGCGCGCAGACCGCGGCCAGGGCGGCGCTCGCGAGCGCCAGGGTCAGTTTGTTCATCTCGTTCCCTCGTAGGTGTCGCGCCTCGCTGCCCGGTGACCGGGGCCCGCGGAGCGCGTGTGCCGCGGGCGTGGGCTGAACGGTACGCGAATCCGCGTCCGCCGGGCAGTTAAGGTCGCTTCACGGATCGGAGAGCTTCCCGTCATGCAGGTGCGTCCGGGCCCGAGGCCGGGTAGGCTCTGCCGCCGGACGAGGATCAGGGCGATGGCGGCGGACGACAGTCAGGCAGGTGGCATCGACGGGGCGGTCCTCGCGCGCGTCGCGGCGAGGGCGATCGGGGCGGGCCGGGGCGGCCCGCCGCGCGGGCTCGGCGCGCTCGCCGCGTCCTTCGAGCGCGCCGGTCTCGGTCACGAGTTCGCGAGCTGGGTCGGCAACGGCCCGAACCTGCCGATCGACGCCGCAGGGCTTGAGCGCGCGCTGACGCCGGGCTGGATCGCGCTCGTCGCCCGCCTCTGCGGCCGCGACCGCGAGCGGGTCGCGGCCGCACTCGCCGACATCCTGCCGCGCGTGGTCGACGAGCTGACGCCGGCGGGCGTGCTGCCGGGCGCTGCGGCGGGCCGCTCGCCATGACCGACGCCGAGCTCTACGCGCTGGCCGCGCGCGTCGGCGAGCACCTGCTCGCCGGCGGGCGGCGGATCACGACCGCCGAGTCCTGCACCGGCGGCTGGATCGGCAAGGCGCTGACCGACGTCCCCGGCAGCTCGCAGTGGTTCGAGACCGGCTACGTCTCCTATGGCAACGGCGCGAAGACCACGTTGCTCGGCGTGCTGCCGGCCGAGCTCGCCGAGCACGGCGCGGTCAGCGAGCCCGTGGTGCGGGCGATGGCGCTCGGCGCGCTCGAGCGCTCGGGCGCGGACGTCGCGGTCGCCGTGTCGGGCATCGCCGGCCCGGACGGCGGTTCTCCCGGCAAGCCGGTCGGCACCGTCTGGTTCGCGTGGGCCTGGCGCCACGGCCGCGCGCTGCACGCCCAGGCGCGGCGCAAGCTCTTCAAGGGCGACCGCGAGGACGTGCGCCGCAAGGCCGTCGCGAGCGCGCTGACGGGGGTGCTCGAGCTGTGAGCGCCGGGCGGGGCGGGGCGCGGCGGCTCTTCTTCGCGCTCTGGCCATCGCCGCAGGACTGCGCGGCGCTCGTGCGCGGCTTCGCCGCCGCGCTCGCCGGCGCCGGCGGCCGGCGCGTGCCCGCACACAACCTGCACCTGACGCTCGAGTTCCTGGGCTCGGTGCCGGACACGGCGCTGCCGGAGCTGGCGGCGATCGGTGCGGCCGCGGTGCTGCCGGCCGAGTCCGTGGTGCTCGACCGGCTCGAGTGGTGGCGGCGCGCCGCGGTGCTGGTCGCGGCCGCGGGCGCGACGCCGCCCGGGCTCGCGGCATTCGCGGCGAACCTCAGGCGCTCGCTCAGCGAGCGCGGCTTTCGCGTTGATTCGCGGGCATTCCGCCCGCACGTGACGCTGGTGCGCGACGTGCGCGCCGCGCCGGCCGCGGTGGCGGCGGCCCCCGTCGAGTGGCCGGTCGAGGCGCTCGCGCTGGTCGAGTCCGTGCCCGAGCCCGGCGGCTCGCGCTACGTGCCGCTTGCCCGCTGGCAGCGCGCGCCGGGCGCGTGATTTTGGCGCGTTGCGGTGCCGAATGGACCTGTGTCGGCCGGGTCCGTATGCGATAATTCTCGCTCACCCAGGAGGTAGCCCCGCGATGGACGACAACCGCAAGAAGGCGCTCTCGGCCGCGCTCAGTCAGATCGAGAAGCAGTTCGGCAAGGGCTCGGTCATGCGTCTCGGCGACGCCTCCGCGGCGATGGATTTCGACGTGATCCCGACCGGGTCGCTCGGCCTCGACATCGCGCTCGGCGTCGGCGGCCTGCCGCGCGGCCGCGTCGTCGAGATCTACGGGCCGGAGTCCTCGGGCAAGACGACGCTGACGCTCGAGGTCATCGCGCAGTGCCAGAAGATGGGCGGCACCGCGGCCTTCGTCGACGCCGAGCACGCGCTCGACCCGACCTACGCCGAGAAGCTCGGCGTCAAGGTCGACGACCTGCTGGTGTCGCAGCCCGACACCGGCGAGCAGGCGCTCG
>JAFEDP010000515.1 GCA_018241545.1 Pseudomonadota bacterium | reverse complement strand
CCCACGCCGCAGCACCAGCCACGCGACGCGCCGCACGGGTCGGGCGCGCGCTGCGCGCGGCACCGGCAGGCTCGCAACGCGGCCGGTCGCCTGCGCGACGCAGTCCGCACCTACCGGACACTCGGAGCAGCGCGGCCGGCTGCGGGTACAGAGCGTCGCTCCCAGGTCCATGACCGCCTGCGTGTAATCGGCCGCCCGCCGCGAAGGCGTCACCCGCTCGCTGAGCTCCCACAGCAGCGCAGCGACCCGCGGCTGTCCGGGGAAACCCTCGATGCCGAACCAGCGCGCGAGCACGCGCTTGACGTTGCCGTCGAGGATCGGGTGGCGCTCGTCGCGGGCGAGCGCGAGGATCGCGCCGGCCGTGGAGCGGCCGATGCCGGGCAGCGCCGTGAGCGCCTCGACCGAGGCCGGCAGCTCGCCGCCGTGCTCGGCGACGAGGCACGCGGCGGCGCGGTGCAAGTGGCGCGCGCGCGCGTAGTAGCCGAGGCCGGACCAGTGGTGCAGCACCTCATCGAGCGGCGCCGCGGCGAGCGCGGCGACGTCCGGGAAGCGCCCCATGAACCGCTCGTAGTACGGGATCACCGTGGCGACCTGGGTCTGCTGCAGCATGACCTCCGACACCCATACCCGGTACGGGCTGCGGTCGCGCTGCCAAGGGAGGTCGTGCCGCCCGTGGCGCTCGTACCAGGCGAGCAGGCGGGTCGCGAAGCTGGCGGCGTCCGGCCCGGGCTCGGGGGCCGGGCTGGGGACAGGACGGTCGGCGGGCGGACGGGCTCTGGGCACGGTGGGGACGCAAGTGGCTGGAACGGCAGCACATTCTAGGGGGTCCGGCCCGGCCCGCGCCGCCCGCGCGCCTCAAGTCGGCCCGCCGACGGCCGACTACGGATACGGGGCCGGCAGAGTCGTCCGGGCCCCGGCGAAGGGGGGCGGTGCGATCCGATGAAGCGCTGGGGCATCACGGCGAAGCTGCTGCTCGTGCCGGTGGTCAGCGTCGTGCTGCTCGCCGCCGCGCTCGCCTTCACCGCCTACACCGAGGCGCGCTACACCTCGGTCGCGCGCCAGGGCGTGTCACGCCGCATCGAGGAGGGCCGCCGGTACGCCGCGATCCTGAACGCCGCGCACGGGCTGCACTCGCAATACCTCGACCTCGCGACCGCACGCCTCGCCCGCGCGATCGGCCCCATGGAGCAGCGCGGCCTGCACGCGCTGCTCGGCGCGACCATGGACCTCACCGCCGAGGTCGACGACCTCGCGCGCGAAGCCGGGCGCGACGCGGCCGCGGCGGCCCGGCTGCGCGACGCCTCGCAGACGCTGACGAACTTCCAGGACGCACTGACGAAGCTCAGGCTCGACGCCTCGCCCGAGGACGTGCGCGCCGACGTCGTGGCCTCCAACGAGGCCTTCCGCGGCCTGACCGCGGAACTCACGGCGATGATCGCCGACGCGGAGAGCCGCGGCGACGAGTCGTTCTCGCAGCTCGAGGGCTACATCCGCCGCTCGCTCGCGATCCTCGCGGTCGTGATGCTGGTCGCGGGCGCGCTGGCGCTGGGCGTCACGCTGTGGGCCCGCCGGCACGTCGTCGCCCCGCTCGGCTCGGTCGCGGCCGCGATGCGCCGCTTCCACACCGAGCCCGGCGCCACCGTCGCGCTCGACCCGGGGGCGCAGGACGAGGTCGGCGAGATCCTGGCCGGGTTCAACGAGCTGGTCGCCTCGATTCGCGAGCGCGAGCACGCGCTCGAGCACTCCGCCCACCGGCTGCGCGAGGGTAACGACGCGCTGCAGAACGAGGTGCGCGAGCGGCGCGCCGCCGAGGAGGAGCTGCGCCACTCGCGCGAGTTCCTGGAGGTGGCGCAGGCGGCCGGCGGCATCGGCGTCTTCGACCTCGACCTCGCCACGCACGTGATGCAGGGCTCCGGCTCGTTCTTCACGCTGCAGGGCCTCGACCCGCGCCGCGGCGCGATCAGCCAGGACCAGTGGCTGACGCTGGTGCACCCCGACGACCTCGAGGCGCTCGTCAACGCATTCACCGCCGCGGTCGAGACGGGCGGCGCCTACCGCAGCGAGTACCGGATCCGCCGGCTCGACCGCTCGGTGCGCTGGGTCGCGAGCGCCGGGCGCGTGATCCACGACGGCGACGGCGCACGGCGCATCGTCGGCTCGCTGATGGACATCACCGAGCGCAAGAGCGCGGAGCTCGCGCTGCAGGAGACCGAGGCGCGGCTCGAGCGCGCAGTACGCGGCACCAGCGACGGACTCGTCGAGCT
>JAFEDP010000514.1 GCA_018241545.1 Pseudomonadota bacterium | reverse complement strand
CCTCGGCGAGCTACGTGCTCAACGACCTCGCCGACGTGGCCCACGACCGGGAGCACGCCGCCAAGCGCCACCGGCCGCTCGCCGCCGGGCACGTCCGCGCCGGCGTCGCGCTCGCGGTCGCGGCGGCGTGCGCCGCGGCGGGACTGGCCGCGGGCCTCGCGGTCGGCCCGCGGTTCCTCGCGGTGCTGCTCGGCTACGCGCTCCTGACCACGCTCTACACGCGCCTGCTCAAGCGCGTCGCGCTCCTCGACGTGCTGGCGCTCGCGGCGCTGTGGATGCTGCGGCTCGAGGCCGGGGCGGCGGCGATCGGCGTGGCGCTCTCGGACTGGCTGCTGAGCTTCGGCGGGTCGCTGTTCCTGAGCCTGTCGCTCGTCAAGCGCTGCGCCGAGCTCGGCGCCGCCGGCGGCCCGGCGGAGAGGCGCGTGCCGGGGCGCGGCTACGCCCCGGGCGATGCACCGGCGCTGCAGGCCTTCGGCATAGCCACCGGCGTGGTCTCGGTGCTGGTGCTCGCGATGTTCGTCGATTCGGCCGCGGCGCAGCTGCGCTACCCGCATGCCGAGCGGCTCTGGCTCGCGTGCCCGGCGATCTGGTTCTGGCTCGGCCGGGTCTGGCTCGAAACCGCGCGCGGCGGCATGCACCACGACCCGCTGGTCTACAGCCTGCGCGACCCGGCGAGCTGGGCGGCGTTCGGTGCCGTCGCGCTCGCCTGGGGCGCGGCGCTCGCGCCGCTGTGAGGACGCCGGGCGGCCTGCCGGCCGGCGGCGCGCGCCTGCTCGCGGCGCTGCTCGCCGGCGTGCTGTGGATCGGCGTGCTGGACGCCGGGCTCGCCCGCTACCGCTACCCGTACTCGGGCGACAGCGCCTCCTACGTCGACATGGCCGCCTCGCTGCTCGCCGACGGGCGGCCGCGGGTGACGCCCTGGGACGTCGAGCCGGTCGACCGCGATGCGGTGCCGCAGCCGCTGTTCCCGCCGGGTTACCCGGCGCTGATCGCGGCGCTGACGCCGCTCGCGGGCGACGTGCGCGTGGCGGCGCTGTGGCCGGGGCGCATCGCGGCGGCGCTGCTGCCGCTGCTGATCGTCGGGCTGTTCCGCGGCGCGCTGCCCGATCGCTGGCTCGCGGGCGTCGCCGCGCTCGCGCTCGCCTCGCAGGGCGTGCGCGACTGGCACTTCCTCGCCTACTCGGACGTGCCGGCGCTCGCGCTCGCGGCGCTCGCGCTCGGGGCGCTCGCGCGCGGGCTCGGGCTGCTCGGCCCTGCGGTGCGTCCCGCCGGCTGGCTGGCGCTGGCGGGCCTCGCGGCCGGGCTCGCCTACACGGTGCGCAACGCCGCGCTCGCGGTGCTGGCGGTCTCGGCGATGCTGCTCGTGCTCGCGCGCCTGCGGGGCCTCGGGCCGAGCCGGGCGGCGCTGTGGTGGCTGCTCGGCGCCGCCGCGCCGCTCGCGCTGCTCGCGCGCTACAACCTCGCGACCTTCGGGGTGCTGCAGCCCTACGCGATGCCGGCCTCGACGCGCGGCTGGGCCGCCAATGCCGGCGACTACGCCACCGCACAGCTCGACGACCTGGGGGTCCCCGACACGCTGCTGGCGGGCGGGCCGGCCGCCGCGGTCGTCGTGCTCGTGGCACTCGGCGCGCTGCTCGGCGCGGGCCTGTGGCGCGCGCGCGCGACTCCGCAGCGCCAGGCGCTGCTGCTGCTCGTGGCTGGCTACGCCGCGGCCGGCGCGCTGCTGCTCGTCGCGGCGCGCAGCCGCTACGAGTGGGGCAACCGGATCGACGGGCGCAACGTGCTGCAGTACACCTTCGCGTGGGCGCTCGCGCTCGCGCTCGCGGTCGATGCGCTCGGCTCGCCGCGCCTGCGTCGCGGCGCCGCCGTGGTCGGAATCGCCGCGCTGGTCTCGGTGGGGCTCGCCACGGCCCGCGACCTCGTGGCCGCCCGGGCCTACCACGAGGAGGCCTGGCTGACGCTGGCGCGCGACGAGGCGGTGATGGATGCCGCGCGGCGGTTCCCGCCGGGCACCCTGGTCGCGTCGAACGCCGCGGTGCTCTTTCGGCTCGGCGTGCCGCGCCCGGTGCGCGAGCTCGAGGTCGGGGGCGACGACGCGGAGTTCGGCGCGGCGCTGGCCTCGCTCGCGCGCGCCACCGCCGGGCAGCGGCCGAGCGCATTCGTGCTGGTGTGCGACGAGTGGACCCGCCGCTTCTCCGCCTGCGGCGCGCCGCGTCGCGACGACGTCGCAGCGCCGCCGTGCCGCGCGGTGCGCGACCGGCCGCCGCGCGTGGCGGTC
>JAFEDP010000513.1 GCA_018241545.1 Pseudomonadota bacterium | reverse complement strand
GGGAGTGACGGTGGTTATTCAGGGGGTTCATGGCGTTAAGTCTCCAAGTTCTTGTTTTGTGCGGGTCTGGGGGATCTCGCGCGTTTGAAGAATAGGCGAGGCACCCCCATAATTCAACGCGCACTCGGCAACACCTCGATGCGGTAAGGGATTGTGAACGCGGCTGAACGGAAGCTCGCGGCGCGCGGGCAGCGCCCGCCGTCCCCCTGCATCAACGTCTGCACGCTGGACGCGCAGGGGCGCTGCATCGGATGCCTGCGCAGCGGGGACGAGATCGGCCGCTGGCTGGCCATGAGTGCGGATGAACAGTGGCGGCTGCTCGAGGAGCTTGAGCGGCGCCGGAACCTACAAGGCAGGTAACGCGATGGACGTAGTGCAGAAGATCAAGTCGGAACTGGACTCGGCCCCGGTGGTGCTGTTCATGAAGGGCACGCCGGACTTCCCGCAGTGCGGCTTCTCCGCCCAGGCGGTGGCGGCGCTGAACGCCTGCCATGCCCAGTTCCACTCGGTGAACATCTTCGAGGACCCGGAGCTGCGCGAGGCCCTGAAGGCCTATTCGAACTGGCCGACCTACCCGCAGCTGTACGTCAAGGGCGAACTGCTCGGCGGCTGCGACATCCTGCTGCAGATGTACCGCAGCGGCGAGCTCAAGCCGGTGCTCGCGGAGGCCGGCGCCGTCGCCGCCTGAGGGCGCTCAGCCCTCGTCGGGCTCCGGCGCGGGCTCCACCATCGGGTTGCGCTCGTCCTCGAGCGCGGCCAGCGCGCCAAGGCGCGTGCGCGCCGCCGCGTAGATCGGCAGGAACTGGTTGCACACGTCGCAGAACAGGTCGGCGGTGCGCTCGGCGTCATAGCGCGCCGAGTGCGCCGATTCGCGCTCCCACGTGAGGCCCGAGGCCACCACGGCGCGCGACAGCACCGTCTGCCCGAAGGCGACCCCGGCCAGCGTCGCGGTGTCGAAGCAGCTGAACGGGTGGAAGGGGTTGCGCTTGATGCCCGCGCGGGCGACGGCGGCGTTGAGGAAGCCGAGGTCGAAGGCCGCGTTGTGGCCCACCAGGATCGCGCGCGTGCAGTCGGCATCCTTGATGGCGGCGCGCACCTCCTTGAAGAGGCGCCCGAGCGCATCGCGCTCCGGCAGTGCCGGACGCAGCGGGTGGTGCGGATCGATGCCGTTCACGGCCAGCGACGCCGGATCGAGGCGCCCGCCGGGGAACGGCTGGACGTGGTAGCGCCAGGTCGCCTCGCGGCGCAGCATGCCGTCGGGGTCGAGCTGCAGAGTCACCGCCGCGATCTCGAGCAGCGCGTCGGTCGCGGCGATGAATCCGCCGGTCTCGCAGTCGACGACCACCGGCAGGAAGCCGCGGAACCGATCCCTCATCCGGTAGGGCTCTGAGTGCGCCATCAGCCGCCCGCCAGTCGCCAGCCGACCGCCTCGCCGGCGCGCAGCGGCACCAGCTCGCCGGCGCCGAACGGGTAGTGGTCCGGCACCGTCCACGGCTCGCGCACGAGCGTGATCGTGCCCGCATTGCGCGGCAGGCGGTAGAAGTCCGGCCCGTGGTGGCTGGCGAATCCCTCGAGCCGGTCGAGCCGCCCGGCGCGCTCGAATGCCTCCGCGTAGAGCTCGATGCCGGCATGCGCCGAGTAGATGCCCGCGCAGCCGCACGCGGCCTCCTTGGCGTGGCGCGCGTGCGGCGCGCTGTCGGTGCCGAGGAAGAAGCGCGGCTCGCCGCCGGTGGCGGCCTCGACGAGCGCCTCGCGGTGCTGCTCGCGCTTGAGCACCGGCAGGCAGTAGTGGTGCGGGCGCACGCCGCCCGCGAACAGGGCGTTGCGGTTGAGCAGCAGGTGCTGCGGCGTGATGGTCGCCGCGACGCACGCGCCGGCGCTGCGCACGAACTCGACACCGTCGCGCGTCGTGACGTGCTCGAGCACGACCCGCAGCCGCGGGAAGCGCCGCACCAGGCCCGCGAGCACGCGCTCGATGAACACCGCCTCGCGGTCGAAGACGTCGACCGCCGGGTCGGTGACCTCGCCGTGCACGAGCAGCGGCAGGTCGTGCTCCTCGAGCGCCGCCAGCGCGCCGTACACCCGCTCGATCGCGGTGACGCCCGAGTCCGAGTGGGTGGTCGCGCCGGCGGGGTAGTACTTGACCGCGTGCACGAAGCCGCTGGCCTTGGCGCGCGCGATCTCCGCGGCCGAGGTGTTGTCGGTCAGGTACAGCGTCATCAGCGGCTCGAAGGCGGCACCGGCCGGCAGCGCGGCCAGGATCCGGCGCCGGTAGGCC
>JAFEDP010000512.1 GCA_018241545.1 Pseudomonadota bacterium | reverse complement strand
GGCGCGCCGCCGCTGCGCCGGCAGCTTCCACCAGAGCTCGTAGGCCGCGAACAGCGTCAGCGCCACGAGCAGCGGCACCACCTCGAGGATCACGCGGTAGGCCGCGACCGCAGCGAGCAGCGTCGGCTGGTGCACGTCCGGCAGCAGCCGGATCAGCATCGCCTCGAGCACCATGAGCCCGGCCGGCACGCTGCTCGCGAGCGCGGCCAGGATCGAGAGCACGTAGACGCCGAGGAACACCACGAACGACAGCCCCGGGATCGGCGGCAGCATCAGGTACAGCACCGCGGCGCCGCAGCACACCTCGATGACGCCGACGCAGTACTGCACCGCCGTGAGGTTCGGCGGCGGCAGCGTCAGCCGCAGCCGCCCGACGCCGAGCGGGCCGCGGCGCGCGAGGATCAGCGTCAGGTACAGGGCGTGCAGGGCGAAGAGCCCGAGCCCGGCGCCGCGCGCGAGCGCGGCCGACACGTGCAGGATCTGCCCGGCCGCCGTGCTCTGCAGCACGAGCGAGGCGCCGAGCAGCAGCCCGAGGCCGGCCGGGTACGGGATGGCCGCGAGCAGCGCGATCTTGCCGATGTCGAGCGGCGGCAGCTCGACCGCCGAGTAGATGCGGTAGCGGATCGCCCCGCCCGAGACCGCGCCCCAGCCGATCGCGTGGCCGATCGGCGCGGCCAGCAGCGCCGCGAGCACCGCGCGGCGCGAGCTCGCCGCGCCCTCGACGAAGCGCACCACGATCGCCTCGTAGGTGGCGAGCGCCGAGTACAGGGTCGCGACCAGCACGCCCGCGATCAGCACGCTCGGCAGCGGGATCGCGTGCAGCGCCGCGACGATGTCGGCGAGCTTGATGTGGCGCAGCGTCTGCCACAGCACGCGGCCGGCGAGCACGACGATCGCCGCCGACACCACGATCGGCAGCAGCCGCCTCAGGGAGTGGCCGGCGCGCGTCGCCACGATCAGCGGATGCGGCGCTCGGAGTAGTTTTCCTCGATGTTGTCGCGGAAGTAGCTCCACATCGAGGACGAGGTCGACAGGCGCCGCCAGACCTCGGCCGACACGCCCGTGTACTCGATCAGCGCCCCGCCGGCGAGCTCGACGCGCAGCGCGCGCGCCGCTTCGTCGTAGCCGATCGCGCGCAGGCTGCCCGCGTTCACCGCTTTCATCTCCATGGCTGCGCTCCCGTGTAGGCCACCAGCCGGACGGCCGGCGCGCGCGGGCGCCGGCGCCCGTCGACCAGTATCGCCTTCTCCTGCACCGGTGCGGGTACGCGGAACGCGAAGTGCGCCACCGGCCGGCCCTCGATCGCGAGGTCGAGCTCGTAGTCGCCGGCCGGGTCGCCCGCGGCCAGCGACCAGTAGAAGCGCGACAGCTCCCCGTCCTCGACCGGGTCCTCGCCCTGGGCCACGGCGCTCTTGCCGTCCTTGGAGATCAGCACGTCCGGGTCGCTGGCGGCGTCGCCCCAGTCGGCGGGCGGGTGCGGCAGCTTCAGGTACTCCTGCCAGTGCAGCGAGTCGCGGGTGGTCTCGACCTCGACGATCCAGCCGAACACCTGGCCGTCCTCGGGCGGCAGCTCCGTGGCGGGCTCGAAGTGGTCCTCGCCGTCGGCGCCGGCGTCGAGGCGCCCGAACTGCACCTTGCGGATCACGAGGTCCGGGCCGATGCGCAGCGGCACCCGCGGCGCCGCCGCCGGGTTCCAGGCGACGGCGGGCTGGTGCGCGGGGGCATGGGGCTCGGCGCAGGCGGCCGTCAGGAGCGCGGCGCAGAGCAGGAGCGGCAACGGCGTTGGGGTCGGCACGAGGGGCGGCGTTGGGGCGGAAGGGCCATTATCGCCGAACCCGCCGCGGGGCGCTCGCGCCGGGATCAGCCGCCGTCGAACCCCGCCGCGGCCGTGCCGATGCCGGCGGCCGCGAGGTCGCGCTCCGCCTCGCGCTCGATCGCGCGCAGGTCGAGGCCGGTCGCGGCGGGGTCGTGCCGCGGCGCGCGGCAGTCGCCGAGGTCGAGCACCGTGCCGGTGAGGCCGTGCAGCGCGTCCTGTACGGCGCGCCGCTCGCGCGCCGACGCGGTCAGGCGGTCGACGTCGAGCACGAGGTCGGCGGCGGGCAGCGCGGCGGCGTAGGACAGGTGGTAGACCGCGAGGAAGGCGCGCAGCGACAGCGCATCGCCGCGCGCGGCGAGGCTCGCGCCGAGCGCGCGGATCTGGCGGCGCGCCGGGCCCGGCGCGGGTGGCTCGAGGCCGAGCCGCGCGGCCACCCGCCCCGCCGGCGAGGCCGGGTCGGCGAGT
>JAFEDP010000511.1 GCA_018241545.1 Pseudomonadota bacterium | reverse complement strand
GACGCCGCCGACTTCGAGGACCTCGCGCTGCCCGCGACGCTCGGGCGCCTGCCGGTGCTGCGCACCGGCCAGCCGCTGCCGGCGGTGCCGCCGGCGCGCTGCCTGTACGAGAGCGCCGACAGCGGGCGCGGCGCGCGCGCCGACTGGGACGCGGCCCGCGGGCTCGCGCGCCGCACCGAGCTCGTGCTCGCCGGCGGGCTGGACCCGGCGAACGTCGCGGCCGCGGTCGCGACCGTTCGGCCGTTCGGCGTGGACGTGTCGAGCGGCGTCGAGTGCGCGCCGGGACGCAAGGACCCGGCACTGATCTTCGACTTCGTCGCAGCCGCACGGGCGGCGTGAGCGGGGTCCCCCTGGGAGCAACACGATGGCAACGGCAATGCAGAACGGTGAGGCAGAGGCGCTGCTGAGGCGCGAGCTGGCCGGGGAGTTCCCGGACGCGCGCGGGCGCTTCGGGCCCTACGGCGGGCGCTACGTGCCCGAGACGCTGGTGCCGGCGCTCGACCGCCTCGAGGCGGGCGTCCGGCGCTGGCTCAAGGACCCGGCGTTCGTCGCCGAGGTCGAGGACCAGCTCGCCACCTGGGTCGGCCGCCCGACGCCGCTGACCTACGCAGCGGCGCTGTCGCGGCGCTGGGGCGCCGAGGTGTACCTCAAGCGCGAGGACCTCGCGCACACCGGCGCGCACAAGATCAACAATGCCATCGGCCAGGCACTGCTCGCCAAGCGCCTCGGCGCGCGCCGCATCGTCGCCGAGACCGGTGCCGGTCAGCACGGCGTCGCGAGCGCCGCCGCCTGCGCCCGGCTCGGGCTGCCGTGCACCGTGTACATGGGCGCGGTCGACATCGAGCGGCAGGCGCCGAACGTCGGGCGCATGAAGCTGCTCGGCGCGACGGTCGTGCCGGTCACGAGCGGCGACCAGACGCTGCGCGCGGCGATCGACGAGGCGCTGCGCGACTGGGTGTCGGACCCGAACGGCACCTACTACCTGATCGGCTCGGTCGTCGGGCCGCATCCCTACCCGTTCCTGGTGCGCGAGCTGCAGGCCGTGATCGGCCGCGAGTCGCGCGCGCAGATGGCGCGCCAGGCCGGCGGGCTGCCACACGCCGTGTTCGCCTGCGTCGGCGGCGGCTCCAACTCGATGGGGATGTTCCACCCGTTCGTCGGCGACCGGGAGGTGGCGCTGATCGGGGTCGAGGCGGGCGGACGCGGACCGGCGCTCGGCGACAACTCGGCGACGCTGACGCTGGGCCGGCCGGGCGTGCTGCAGGGCGCCTACTCGATGCTGCTGCAGGACGCCGACGGCCAGATCCAGGAGACCCACTCGGTGTCGGCCGGCCTCGACTACCCGGGCGTCGGCCCGGAGCACTCGCTGCTGCTCGCGGCCGGGCGCGTGCACTACGAGTTCGCCTCCGACGACGAGGCGCTCGAGGCGCTCGCCGAGTGCTGCGCCGCCGAGGGGATCATCGCCGCGATCGAGAGTGCCCACGCCTTCGCCAGCGCGCGCAAGTGGGCGGCCACCCATCCGGGGGCACGGATCCTGATCTGCCTGTCCGGCCGCGGTGACAAGGACATGCCGACGCTGCAGCAGACGCTGCTGAAGGGGAAGCTGTGATGACCGGCCACGAGACGATCGGTGCCGCGATCCGCGCGGCCGCGGCGCGCGGCGAGCCCGCGCTGGTGGCGTTCCTGACGGCGGGCTTCCCGCAGCGCGAGCGCTTCCGCGCGGACCTCGCGCGCGTGGCGGCGGCCGCGGACGTCGTCGAGATCGGCGTGCCGTTCACCGACCCGATGGCGGACGGCATGACGATCCAGCGCGCCAGCCACGCCGCGCTCGCGCAAGGCGTGTCGCTCGCCTGGATCCTGGCGGAGCTGACCGCGCTCGCGCCCCGGCCGAAGGCACCGCTGCTGCTGATGAGCTACCTGAACCCGCTGCTGGCCTACGGCCTAGACCGCCTGCCGCGCGCGGCACGCGAGGCCGGCGTCGCCGGCGTCATCGTGCCGGACCTGCCGTACGAGGAGTGCGCGGACCTCAAGCGCGCGCTGGAGGCCGAGGGCGTCGGACTCGTGCAGATGGTGACGCCGGTGACGCCGCCCGAGCGCCTCGCGATGCTGTGCGGCGCCGCCCAGGGGTTCATCTACGCGGTGACGATGACCGGCACGACCGGCAAGAGCGTGGCGGTGCCCGACGACGTGCTCGAGTACCTCGCGCGGGTCAGGGCCGTGGCCCCGATTCCGGTGTGCGCGGGCTTCGGCATCCGCGCCCGCGAGCAGGTGGCGCGCCTGCAGGG
>JAFEDP010000510.1 GCA_018241545.1 Pseudomonadota bacterium | reverse complement strand
GAGCCGCTCGCGGACGTGGCGCGCGGCATCCCGGGCTACGACGACCCGCAGGCGCGGGTCATCGCGGCGACCGTGCGCGGGGTGCGCATCGTCGATGTCTACGTGCCGAACGGCCAGGCGGTGGGCTCGGAGAAGTACGCCTACAAGCTCGCCTGGCTCGCGCAGCTGCGCGACCACCTGCGCGCCGAGCTGCAGCGGTTCCCGCTGCTGGTCGTGCTCGGCGACTACAACATCGCCCCCGAGGACCGCGACGTGCACGATCCCAAGGCCTGGGAAGGCCAGGTGCACGTGAGCCCGGGCGAGCGCGCGGCACTCGGCGAGCTCACCGCGCTCGGTCTCGTCGACGTGTTCCGCCGCTTCGAGCAGCCGGAAAAGAGCTTCAGCTGGTGGGACTACCGCGCTGCGGCATTCCGCCGCAACGCGGGCCTGCGGATCGACCTCGTGCTCGCGAGCCCGGCGCTCGCGGCCCGCTGCAGCGCCTGCCGGATCGATCCCGGCCCGCGCCGCGGCGAGCGGCCGTCCGACCACACGCCGGTGCTCGCCACTTTTAACTTATCGGCCTGACTTATCGCCGGGCCCAGGTCTCAGAAGCCCCGCCGCCGGTGGCGGCTCTGGCGCGGATGCGTCTAGACTCGGCCCATGAGTACCGCGGCGGCACAGCGGTCGGCCCCGTCGCGCCACCGGCGCAACGACTTCGACGTCACCAACACGGTGCAGGTCAGCTCGACCGCCGCGGTGACGCGCGCGGTCGAGGCGCTGTTCGCGGCGCAGTGGCCGGGGCAGCGCTTCCAGCCGCTCGCGGCGGCGCTCGCGACCTTCGACGCGCTCTTCACCGGCCGCCTGCCGGGCTACAACGGCGTCGACACCGTCTACCACGACCGCCAGCACACGCTCGACGTGGTGCTCGCGATGGCGCGGCTGCTGGTGGGCCACGACCGCAGCGTGGCGCCGGAGGCCCGCTTCGGCTTCGAGCGCGCGGCGATGGGGCTCGTCGCCGCGGTGTTCCACGACGCCGGCTACATCCGCGAGGTCGGCGACCCGATCAAGAACGGCGCCGAGTACACGCGCTCGCACGTGACGCGCTCGGCGCGCTTCCTGGCGCGCTTCATGCCGACCATCGGCATGGCCGAGTGGGTGCCGGTCGCGACCCGCATCGTGCACTTCACCGGCTACGAGATCCCGTTCTCCGCGATCGAGGTCGCCGACCCGCGCGACCGCACCGTCGGCCACCTGCTCGGCACCGCCGACCTGATCGCGCAGATGTCGGATCGCTGCTACCTGGAGAAGTGCCGCGACCGGCTGTACCCGGAGTTCGTGCTCGCCGGCGTCGCCACCGGGCGCACCGCCGAGGGCGACATCCACGTGCGCTACGGCTCGGGGCTCGACCTGCTGCGCCAGACGCCGGCGTTCATCACGGGCGTCATCCGCGACCGCCTCGACGGCGAGTTCGGCGGCGCCTACCACTTCCTCGAGCCGCTGTTCGACGGCCAGAACCCCTACCTGCTCGCGATCCGCCAGCACCAGGCCTACCTGCAGCAGGTGCTCAAGACCGAGAACTGGCCGCTCCTGCGGCGCAACCCGCCGATCTTCACCCACGACCCGAACCCGCTGCCCAACGTGCGGCAGCTGATGCTCGGGCACCTGCGCGAGCTCTGGGGCCGCGGTTGAGCGCCGCGCGGCTGGCCGCGCAACTGGGCGGCCGCCGCGCCTTCGTCACCGGCGCCGGCAGCGGGCTCGGGCTCGCGCTCGCCACCGCGCTCGCCGCCGACGGCTGGACCCTCGGGCTGCTGGACCGCGAACGGCTGCGCATCGAGGCCGCGGCCGGCGCGCTCGCCGCGGCGGGCGCCGGCGCCGTGCACGCCTACGCCGCCGACGTCACGGACGAGGCCACCTTCGGCGCCGCGCTCGCCGACTTCGGGGCGCGCGCGGGCGGGCTCGAGCTCATGGTCAACAACGCCGGCGTCGCGGTCGCGGGCTCCCTCGAGGCGACCCCGGCGGCCGACTGGCGCCACGCGCTCGAGGTCAACGTGCTCGGGGTCGCGCTCGGCTGCCGCCTGGCGCTGCCGTGGCTGCGCCGCGGCGGGCGCGGACTCATCGTCAACGTCGCGAGCGCCGCCGCCTTCGCCTCGGCCCCGCAGATGGCGGCCTACAACGCCTCCAAGGCCGCGGTGGTCGCGCTCACCGAGACGCTCGCCGCCGAGCTCGGCGGCACGGGCCTGCGCGCGCTCGTGGCGATGCCGGGCTTCATCCCGACGCGGCTGCTCGAGACGATGCGCGCGCCGCCG
>JAFEDP010000050.1 GCA_018241545.1 Pseudomonadota bacterium | reverse complement strand
GGCCTCAACCGCGACCTCGGGTTCACGGCCCAGGACCGCGTCGAGAACATCCGCCGGGTCGCCGAAGTCGCGCGGCTGATGGCCGACGCCGGGCTGATCACGCTCGTCTCGTTCATCTCGCCGTTCCGGTCGGAGCGGCGCATGGCGCGCGATCTGCTCGCGCCGGGGGACTTCTTCGAGGTCTTCGTCGACGCGCCGCTGGCCGTGGCCGAGTCGCGCGATCCGAAGGGGCTCTACCGCAAGGCGCGCCGCGGCGAGCTCGCGAACTTCACCGGCATCGACTCCCCCTACGAGGTGCCCGAGGCGCCCGAGATCCGAGTCGATACGACCGCCGTCTCCCCGGCGGAAGCCGCCGAGCGCATCGTCGCCTTCCTCGATCGCGCCGGCGTGCTGTCGCCGCCCCCAAGCGCGCCGCAGCGCTGACGTCGGGCCGCCGCGCGTCCGGTCACCCGCGGCACGGGTGAGCGCGATTCACTCGTGCACTGCAAAAATCTCGTTTGTCCGCTCGGCCGGTGCCTCCTAGAGTCTGTGCCCAGCGGGGAGCGCCCAACGCCATCCCCCTCAAGACCCCCTCGGGGCGGACTCGGTCCGCCCTTTTTTTTTAGCCCCCGGGGCCCGCAACGAGTTGCGCGAGATAGGCCTCGAGTTGCGCCATCGTGCCGCCCCAGCCCTGCGTCATCCCCGCGTGGCTCGCCGCGAACACGGCGCGCTCCTCGGCGCTGGCGCGATACGGTGCCCACTCGAGGACGACCGTCGTGCCGCGACCGATGCCGGCATGGTCGGCAAACGTCACCGTCGACTGCGTCTCGAGGGGCCACTGCGCCGCTCCCGGATGGCGGGTGATGCCGCCGTCGGCGTCCGAGAACGAGACGATGCACACCAGGCGCTCTCCCGCCACGATCTCGCGGAACACCCATTTGCCCCACATCACCTGGCCGCCCGGGCCTTCCATGCCGTAGTGGTAGGTGCCACCGGGCCGCAGGTCGAGCGTGGCCTTCACGATGCGCGTGCCGGCCGGGCCCATCCAGCGCGCCAGGTGCGCGCTCTGCGTCCAGGCGTCCCAGACGAGCGCGCGCGGCGCCTTGAACACCCGCGTGAGCACGAACGGTGCGTCGTCCACCGCGGCAGCGGCGAGCTGCTCGCCGAGCCGTGCCAGCGTCTGCCGGCCGCCCTCGAGCGCGCCGTACGTGCGAAGTACGAAGTCGCGTGCCTGCGCCGACGGGAACAGGCTGCGCATGGTCACGCACGTACGGCCGCCCGCCCCGGCGTGCGGTTCGAGCGTCACGGTCACCTCGAAGGTGACCTGCTCGGAATCCCCGCCGCCGCCGTGCCGGTAGCGCAGCCGGTGCGGCTCACTGACCTCGAGGTAGGTCACGAAGTTCTCGTACTCGTGGCCGTCCGGGCCGACCATGACGAAGCGCCACTGGCCGCCCGGCCGGAGGTCCAGGTGGTGCGTCCGGGTCGTGAAGCCGCGCGGACCCCACCAGTGGTGCAGCCGCTCGGGTGTCGTGAACGCCAGCCACACGAGTTCGCGTGGTGCGTCGAACACCCGGCTCAGCACGATCTCGCGGTCGCTCGGCAGCTCGGAACTATCGGTGGCCATCGGCTCGTCTCCTGCGTCGGGTGGGTTGCGCCTGCAGCGTCGAGAGATACTCGTCGAGCCGGTCGAAGCTCTCCTCCCAGAAGCGGCGGTAGTGCTCGATCCAGCGCGCCGCGTCCCGCAGCGGGGCGGCGTTCAGCCGGCACGGCCGCCACTGCGCGTCCCGCCCGCGCGTGATCAGACCCGCGCGCTCGAGCACCTTGAGATGCTTGGTGATCGCCGGCCCGCTGATCGGGAACGGTTCGGCCAGTTCGGTGACCGTTGCCTCGCCGTGTGCGAGCCGCGCGAGGATGGCGCGTCGCGTCGGGTCGGCGAGCGCGGCGAAGGTGGCATCGAGCGGCGGCGTGCCCACGGCCGGTCCTCGTATTTAACCCAAAGGTAAAATACGACGGGCACGGTCCCGCGTCAAGCGCCGCGGCCGGGACGCTCTGCGATAATGCGGTGGTGACCGTGCGCACCCTGTTCCCGACCCTGGTGTACTCCGCCGAGCTCGACGGGCGTGGCCGCGACGCCTTCAACGCACAGCTGCTGCGCGAGATCCGCCAGCTGCGCCTCGACGATGCCGCCGGGCGCCGCTGGTCGGCGCGCAACTACCCGGGTGGCTACACTTCGTACGGGTCCGCGAGCCGCATGCAGCAGGCATCGCCGACGTTCGCGGCGCTGGAGCGCAAGCTGGCCCGCCACGTGCGCGCCTACAGCCGCGCGCTCGGCTTCCGCCTGCCGGCACGCTCCCTGGTGATGACCGACTGCTGGGTGAACGTGATGCCCCGCGGCGTCGTGCACGGCCTGCACCTGCACCCGCTCTCGACGATCAGCGGCACCTACTACGTGCGCACGCCAGACGGGTCGCCCGGCATCAAGTTCGAGGACCCGCGGCTCGACCGGATGATGGCGGCGCCGCCGCGCCGCCCCGGGCGCGGCGGGCCGTGGGTCGTGGTGCCGGCGCGCGCGGGGCGGCTGGTGCTGTTCGAGAGCTGGCTGCGCCACGAGGTGCCGGCGAACCCGGTGCGGGCCGAGCGCGTCAGCATCAGTTTCAACTACAACTGGTTCTAGGCGGCGTCGAGCTCGGCGAGCAGCTCGCGTACGAGCTCGCGCGCGCCTCCGCCCCGACACAGCGCATAGCGCTCGCCCGCCCACAGCGACTGGTACTCGCCGTCGTCGCGCGCGCCGGCGGCCCGGCGCAGCGGCGCGGTGAGCGTGTTCTGCAGCGGGAACGGCAGCACGTCCGCGCCGGCCACGCGGTCCGTGAACGCATTGCGGATCCCGCGCGCGTACCGACCGGAGAAGCCGCGCGTCAGGACCGTGCCGCGTGCGCGCTCGGTCATCAGGTAGCGCCGGTGGGCGGCGCTCGCGCCGCTCTCGGTGGTCGCGAGGAACGCCGTTCCCAGCTGCGCGGCCTCAGCTCCTGCGCTCAGCACCGCGCGGATGTCGGCGCCGGTCATGAGGCCGCCGGCGGCGACCACCGGCAGGTCGGTCACGGCCCGGACGGCGCGCACGAGCTCGCGCACCGGTAGCCACTCGCCCGGGTCGCCAGCGGTGAAGACGCCGCAGTGGCCGCCCGCCTCGCGTCCCTGCGCCACCACGAAATCCGCGCCCGCCGCCGCGATGGCGCGCGCCTCGGAGGCGCGCGTGGCCGTGATCCCGACGCTGATGCCGAGCGCGCGCGCGCGCGCGATGACGCCGGACGGTGGCAGCCCGAAATGGAAGGTGAGGACCTCCGGACGCAGCCGCCACACCGGCTCGAGCTGCGCGGTGAGGTCCGGGTAGTAGGGCGGCGCGGGAACCGCGAGCGTGACGTCGGCGGCTCCGGGGAGTGCCGCGACGGTGGCGAGTGCGCGCGCCGCCACGTCCGGCGCGGGCGCCTCGACTGGCCGGAACACGAAGAAGTTCGCGTTGAGCGCGCCACCCGTCAGTCGCCGCGCCGCAGCGAGGTCCTCGGCGATGCGCTCGGGCGACTGATAGGCGAAGCCGAAGCTGCCGATCCCGCCGGCATTGGCGACGGCGGCCGCCAGTGCCGGCGTGTTGGGCCCACCGGCCATGGGCGCCAGCACGATCGGGCACGCAAGCGACGGGAGGGTCACGGCAAGCGCCTCGTCATGCCGGTGCTGGAGCCTATATACGGTGCGCCGCGCCCGCCGTCGAGGGCCGCGCCGCGCGCGCGTGTGCCACTGCGACTTAAGGCGCGGGGCGCAGCCGCGCGGCCTCGGCCTCGAGGGCCTCCCAGCGCTCGAGCTTGGCGAGCAGCAGGTTCTCGATCTCAGTGACGCGGCGACCGTCGGCCGCGATCTGCCCGGCTGAGGTATGGCGATAGTCCGCGCCCGCCATGCGCTCGGCGAGCGCCCGCTGCTCGGCCTCGAGCGCCTCGATCTCGCCGGGCAGCGCGTCGAGCTCGCGCTGGTCCTTGTACGACAGCTTGGTCCGCGCCCGCACCGGTGCCGCGCCGGATGCGGTCGCCGGCGGGCCAGGTGCCGCCGGCGCCGGAGGCGGGCGTTGCCGCAGCCAGTCGCTGAACCCGCCGACGTACTCCCGCCAGCGCCCGTCTCCGAGTGGCGCGAGCGTCTGCGTGACGACGTTGTCGACGAAGGCGCGGTCGTGGCTGACGAGCAGCACGGTGCCGGGGAAGTCCTGGATCGCCTGCTCGAGCAGCTCGAGTGACTCCAGGTCGAGGTCGTTGGTCGGTTCGTCGAGCACGATCAGGTTGGCGGGCCGGGCGAACAGGCGCGCCAGCAGCAGCCGGTTGCGCTCGCCACCGGATAGGGCGGCGACTGGACTGCCGGCGCGCTGCGGTGGGAAGAGGAAGTCGGCGAGATAGGCCGTGACGTGGCGGCGCGCGCCGCCGACCTCGATCCACTCGGAGCCGGGGCTCACCGTCTCGGCCACGCTGCGCTCGGGATCGAGCTGCTCGCGCATCTGATCGTAGTAGGCGACCTGCAGCTGCGTGCCGGTGCGCACCGAGCCCTCGTCCGGCGCCAGCTCGCCGAGGATCAGCCGCAGCAGCGTCGACTTGCCGGCGCCGTTCGGGCCCAGCACTGCCAGCCGGTCACCGCGCATGACGGTCAGTGTCAGGTCCGCGACCACCGCGCGCGTCCCGAACCGCTTGGTCACGTGCCGCAGCTCCGCGACGAGCTTGCCCGACCGCTCGCGCGCGTCGATGTTGAGCGCGAGGCTGCCGAGGCGCTCGCGGCGGGCCGCCCGCGCCGCCCGCAGCGCCTCGAGCCGTCGCACCCGGCCCTCGTTGCGCGTGCGCCGCGCCTCGACGCCGCGGCGGATCCACGCCTCCTCCTGCGCCCAGAACCGGTCGAATTTGCGGTTCGCCACGGCCTCGGCTGCCAGCTGTTCGCCCTTGCGCGCGGCGTAGGCCGCGAAGTTCCCCGGGTAGGAGCGCACGAGACCCCGGTCGAGCTCGACGATGCGCGTCGCGACCCGGTCCAGGAAGTGGCGGTCGTGCGTGACGCAGACGCTGGTCGGGCCCGCGAGCAGCAGGTCCTCGAGCAGGCGGATCGCGTCGATGTCCAGGTGGTTGGTCGGCTCATCGAGCAGCAGCAGCTCGGGCTCCATGGCGAAGGCGAGCGCCAGCGCGGCGCGCTTGCGCTCGCCGCCGGAGGCCGTGTCGACCGGCGCCTCCGGCGCGAGGCCGAAGCGGCCAAGGAACTCCTGCAGGCGCGCTTCTTTCGCCCAGCGCCGCCGCTCGTCGGTCTCGGCATCCAGCTGGCCGCGCCGGCGCAGGCTCTCGAGCACGGTCGGTGCCTGAGGCAGCATCGGCTCCTGTTCGACCCAGGCGACGCGCAGCCCGGCCTTCCACTGCAGCTCGCCATCGTCGAGCGCCGTGCGCCGCGCCAGCGCCGCGAGCAGCGAGGATTTCCCGGTTCCGTTGCGGCCGATGAGCCCGATGCGCTCGCCCTCGTCCACGGCGAGCGAAGCGCGATCGAGCAGCGGCGTCAGCCCGTAGGCGAGCTCCGCGTCGATGAGGTTCGCGAGGATCACGGCGCGGTCCCCCGGATCCGGGTCGTGCGCCCGCGGGTGACGTCCCGCGGCGGAGGCGGTCGCCTGTCCAGACCGCTACTCCTGCGCGCTCGCGCCGACCGCGACCCACGCGAGATCGGAGTGCGAGACCGAATCGAGCTTGAAGCCGCGCGCCGCCGCCAGCATGCGCGTCAGCGCCTCGCCGATCGGCATCGCCGGCTTGGCCTCGCCCGGCTTCTGCTTGTGGAACCGCACCGGGTTCACCCGAGCGACGACGTAGTTGCGCAGGTACGGCGACTTGAAGCCGCGCTCCTGCAGCGCGGCGATCACGCGCTTGACCTCGGCATCGATGGCCTGCAGGCGGTTCGCGTACCCCTCACGCTCGCGCAGGCTCGCGGCCAGCGTGCGTTCGCTGAAGCGATCGACCTTGCGCAGTACCGGGCTGTAGGCCCCGCCCGCGAAACGCGGTGCGGCCTCGTACACGATGCCGAGCGTCAGCAGCTCCGCCGCCTCGAACTGGTCGCGGAAGTCGCCCTCGCGGGCGCGCGGTTCGCGCTTGGCGAGTGCGCGCGCCATGCGAATCACCTCGAGGCTGCGGTCCTTGAGGTTGTGCGCCTTCTCCGTGTTGAGCGCGAGGATCCGGTAGGCCAGCGCCTCGTCGGGCGACACGAGCGCGGTGATCTGCTTGAGGCCGAGTACCTTCCCGGCGGCCAGCCGGTGGCGCCCGTTCGGGGTCCAGAAGCGGCCGTCGTGCCCCTGGACGACGATCAGCGGGTCCAGGAAGGCCTGCGCCTCGTCGATCTTGGCCGCGAGCCGCTTGGTGTGCGTGGGCGAGAGGTCGCGCTGGAACGGGGTCGGCTGCACGGCGGCGAGCGGGAGGGTGGCGAGCACCAGGGCGCGCCCGCCGAGGGGATCGCGGTAGGCGCCGAGCGCCGCCCCGCCGGCGTGGCGGATCAGTTCGACGAGCGGCGCGACGTCCGCGTGCGCGAGGTCCAGCCCGACGTCTGCGGCACCCAGTCCGCGCTGCGTGCGCGCGGGCGTGAGGCGACGCCGCGCGGCGGTCTTGCGCGGCCCGGGCCGGCGCGGGGACTTGCCGGTGCGAGCCGGCGCTTTGCGAGTGGCCATCGTGGATCTCCGGCGACTAGTGCGCGATCGGACCCGCGACCGGCGCGGCGTTGGCCGCCACCGGCGGCGGGACCTGGACTGACTGGTAGGCGACGAGCACCCAGCGGTCCTGGCGGCGCGCGTAGCTCGCGGTGTAGCCGAGCAGCAGACTCTGGCGCCGGCCATGGACCTCGACCTCGACATCGACCGTCGCCAGTACGACGCCGAGGCAACCGTAGCTGCGCGCCGACGCCGTGCGCGTGTCGAGCCGGCGGTAGCGCAGCGAGCCGTTGCGCATCGATTCGAGGAGCGCGGCCTTGCTGTCCACCTGACCGCCCGCGTGGCCATAGCTGAGGTCGTCCGCCAGCGCCCCGGCGAGCGCCTGCTCGTCGAGCGCAACCATCGCCTGCAGCCGCGCGGCGTCGGCCGCGAGCAGGGCGCGCACCTCGTCGCCGCCTGGCGCCGGCGCGGCGGCGGCGGCGAGCGGGAGCAGCAGTGTCAGCAGCCACGCGATCCGGCTCAAGGCGACTCCTCGCGCCGGGGCGCGGCGCAGCGGCAGACCGTCGACGCGGCGGGGGTGGCCGCGCAGGCCCTCACGATAGTGGCGGGGAGGGTGGATGACAACGCGCCGTGGGCTAGCGCAGGTGGCCGAGCGGCAGGCGCGTCGAGCGCTTCATCGTCTCGAGCGCGAGGCTCGATTGCACGTCGCGCACGCACGGGATGCGCAGCAGGCGCTTGAGCACGATGTCGCTCAGCGATTCGAGGTCCGGCACCAGGACCTGCAGCATGAAGTCGTGCTCGCCGGTCGTCGCGTAACAGCTGACGACCTCGTCGATCGCCTCGAGCGCACCGCGAAACAGTGCGACGTTCTCGTCCGTGTGGCGCTCCAGCTTCACCTGGACGAAGGCGCGGACCCGCAGACCGAGGGCACTCGGATCGATCGTGGCCGTGTAGCCCTGGATGAGTCCCCCGGCCTCGAGCTGATGGATCCGGCGCGCGCAGGGCGTCGGCGAGAGCCCGACGCGCTCGGCGAGGTCGACCACCGTGCGGCGCCCATCCGCCTGCAGTTCCGCCAGCAGGCGGACGTCGATCGCATCGAGTTCCATTAGAGAATATCACTAATATAAAGAATAGTTTTGAAGCTTATAGGCAAAAAGCTACGGAATCAACGGCATGTTTAGCGCTTTTCCCTCCGCGCCTCTGCCTAGGATGGGTGGTGTCAGGCCGACGATCCCGAGGCAACTCCCAATGAATGCCATTCCCTCGCTCGTCCCGCGGGCCACGCCCGCGGCACCGGTCGACTGGCGCCGCGTGCTCGCCACGGTCCTGCGGTCACGCGCGCTCGACGCACTCGAGGAAGGACGGCTGCTGCCGGCCCGCAAGGTGCTCTACCAGTTCACCGCGCGCGGTCACGACGTGACCCAGGCGCTGCTCGGCCAGCAGCTGACCGGCGCGCGGGATGCGGTGGCGGTCTACTACCGTTCGCGGCCGCTCGTGCTGTCGCTCGGTCTGGAACTCGACGACGCGCTCGCCTCGACGATGATGCGCGCCGGCAGCATGAGCGAGGGCCGCGATATCGGCGTGGTCTTCAACCTGCCGCGACGTGACGGGGTGTGCGTGCTGCCTGCCTGCGGCGGCGTCGGTGCCCAGTACACGCCCGCCGTCGGCTGGGCGCAGGCGCTCGAGTACCGCGCGCGGCAGCTGGGCGACCGCGCCGCGGCCGCCAGCATCGCGGTGGCCCACGGTGGCGAGGCGTCGACGGCGACGAACGGCTTCTGGTCCGCCCTGAACATCGCGGCCACGCAGCAGCTGCCGATCCTGTTCTACGTCGAGGACAACGGCTACGGTATCTCGGTGCACTCGGACGTGCAGACGCCCGGCGGCAACATCGCGGCCAACCTGGCCGCGTTCCGTGGCCTGTCGGTCCGCGATGGCGACGGTTCGCGACCGGACCTCGCGGCCGGCCTGATCGCCGAGGCGGTGGCCGACGTGCGGCTGCGCCGCGCGCCGGTGCTGTTGCGCCTGACCGTGCCGCGCCTCAGCGGCCACTCGGGACAGGATACCCAGACCTACAAGACTCCCGACGAGATCGCGCACGAGCGCGAGCGCGACCCGCTGAAGGCGCTCCACGAGTTCCTGGTGCCGGCGCGGCTCAGCGCCGCCGAGTGGCAGCAGATCGAGGCCGACGCGAACGCCGAGGTCGAGGCGGCGCTGGCGCGGGTCGAGCGCCGCCCGGAGCCGGACTCCGGCTCGGCGACGCGCTTCGCCTTCGCCGAGCGGGCGGCCGACGGCGCGCCGCTGGCCCAGCGCCAGGGGGGCCTCGTGGGCGAGGGCATCGAGCCGCCGCCGGGCGTCAGCGAGGCGCGCCCGGAGGGGCCGCGCATCAACATGGTGACCGCGATCCGCCGCACGCTCGAGCGCGAGCTCGCGGTGAACCCGCGGGTGGTCGTGTTCGGCGAGGACGTGGGTCGCAAGGGCGGCGTGCACGCCGCCACCCTGGGCCTGCAGGAGCGGTTTGGACCGGAGCGCGTCTTCGACACCAGCCTGTCGGAGGAAGGCATCATCGGCCGCGCCGTCGGCATGGCCATCGCCGGGCTGTTGCCGGTGCCCGAGATCCAGTTCCGCAAGTACGCGGACCCCGCGGCGGAGCAGCTCAACGACTGCGGCACGCTGCGCTGGCGCACGGCCAATCGCTTTGCCGCGCCGATGGTGGTGCGCATGCCCGGCGGGTTCTTCAAGTGCGGCGACCCGTGGCACAGCCAGTCCAACGAAGTGCAGTTCGTCCACGCCATCGGCTGGCGCGTCGCGATGCCGTCCAATGCCGAGGACGCGGTCGGGCTGCTGCGCAGCGCGCTGCGCGGCAATGACCCGACGATCTTTTTCGAGCACCGCGCAATGCTCGACGGCGCGTGGGCGCGCCGCCCGTACCCGGGCGACGACTACGTGCTGCCGTTCGGCCAGGCGCGCGTGCTGCGCACAGGCAGCGCGCTCACCGTCGTGACCTGGGGTGCAATGGTCGAGCGCTGCGAGCAGGCCGCCGCGGCCGCCGGCGTCGACGCCGAGCTGATCGACCTGCGCACGCTGGTGCCCTGGGACCGCGAGGCGGTACTCGCCTCGGTGCGCAAGACGCGCCGCTGCCTGATCGCCCACGAGGACAACGGTACCGCCGGCTTCGGCGCCGAGATCGCCGCGGTGCTGGCCAAGGATGCGTTCCTGGACCTGGACGCGCCGGTCGAGCGCATCACGATGCCCGACGTGCCCAGCCCCCACAGTCCGCTGCTGCTCGACGCGGTCGTGCCCAACAGCGCGCACCTGGGTCGGGCCATGCGCGCGCTCGTCGCCTTCTGACCGTGGCGCTCACCGACGTCCGGGCGCCGCACGAGCAGTCCGAAGGCACGCGCTCGCAGGTGCTGCGATGGCTCAAGAACGTCGGCGACGCGGTCGCCGCCGACGAGCCGCTGCTCGAGCTCGAGACCGACAAGGTCACGATCGAGATTGCCGCGCCGGTGGCGGGCGTGCTGCGTGAGATCTCCAAGCAGGCCGCTGATCCCGTGACGCCGAGTGAGCTGCTCGGCCGGATCGAGGCGGGGTCAGTCGCGCGGCCGGAGGCGCCGGTGGGGCCGGCCGCGGCCGGGACCGGGATCGTCGCCGGCGAGTCGCGCGGCCGCGGGCTCAGCCCGGCCGTTCGGCGCCTGATCGCCGAGCACGGCGTCGACCCCGCGCAGCTCACCGGAACCGGCCTCGGCGGACGCGTCACCGCCGCCGACGTGCTGCGCCACGTGGAACAGACGCGCGCATCGCCGCCCGCCGCGGGCGGCGGACCGGCGCCGGCGCCCGCCGTCGCTCCGGCGGATGCGGCCGCCGTGCGGCGCGTGCCGCACTCGCCGATGCGTCGCCGCATCGCCGAGCGGATGGTCGAGAGCCTGCTGCACACGGCGCCACACGTCACGACGGTGTTCGAGGCGGACCTGGCCGCGGTGCTGGCGCACCGCGCGCGCCACCGGCATGACTACGAGCGCCGCGGCACGCCGCTGACGCTCACGGCGTACTTCCTCGCCGCGTGCGTCGACGCGGTACGCGCGGTTCCGGAGGCCAATGCGCGCTGGACCGACGCGGCCCTCGAGATCCATGAGCGGCTCGACATCGGCGTCGCCACCGCGCTCGGCGAGCGCGGCCTGATCGTGCCGGTCGTGCGTGACGTGGCCGCCCTCGACCTGCCGGCGCTCGCCGCCGCGCTCGCCGACCTGACCGCGCGCGCGCGCGCCGACCGGCTGACGCCGGCCGACGTGCGCGGCGGCACGTTCACGGTCTCGAACCACGGCGTCAGCGGCAGCCTGATCGCGACGCCGATCGTGATCAACCAGCCGCAGTCGGCCATCCTCGGCGTCGGTCGGCTTGAGAAGCGGGCGGTCGTGCTGAGCCGCGACGGCGAGGACGTCATCGCGATCCGCCCGCGCTGCTACGTGTCGCTGACGATCGACCACCGCGTGATGGACGGCGAGCGCGCCAACCGCTTCCTCGCGGCCTTCACGGCCCGTCTCGAGGCCTGGACGGACTGAGCGCGCCGCGGCCGGAGGGCGCCGCCCGCTACGGGGACTGCTGGCGCGCGTACTCGCGCCGCTTGATCGCGTAGTAGTCGCCGCGCTCGAGCTCGTGCAGCTGGCGCGCGTACCGCTCGCTGGCGGCGTACCAGCGTGCGAGGCCGTCCTCGAAGCGCTGCGGAGGCGGCGCGGCACGCGATCCGAGGTAGGCGTCGAGCGTCAGGAAGTAGCGCATCGTGTTGCGCTCGACCGCGCCGCGCAGTCCGGTGACGTAGCGGGCGGGATCGGAGCCGGAGTCGACGCGCGTGAAGCCGACCTTGCCGCTGCCCGTGGTCGCGAGGTAGGTCTCGAGCGCGAGCCGCCCCTCGAGGCCAAACTGGTACGCGTATCTCAGGTGCAGGAACGTCCGCGTGGCGGAGACCGCCGTGCCTTCGACGTCGATGCGGTAGTTCTTGGTGCCGAGCGGCCCCTTGTCGGCGGCGAGCGAGACGCCCAGATAGTCGCGGGCCGTGGTCGCGGTGAGGCGGAACTCGACCTGGAATGCCTCGGCGAGAGGCTGGTCGACCTTGCGTCCGATCGCGACCGACAGGCCGGGCGGCATGGGCGGCGCGTGGGCACGGCAGAACTTGACGTTGATGTGCAGGATCAGCGCCTCGCACCACTCCGGCGGCCTCGTCAGGGCGCTCGCGACCGTTCCGAGGGGATGGTCAACGATCGCGTAGACGTCGCCGACGAGCGCGTGCGGCTGCTCCTCCGAGTCCAGCAGCAGCGGCTGCCCGAACGGGCTGCGGGCGAGGCGCTCGGCGAGCGCTTCGTAGCGGGCCCGCAGCGCCGCCGCCGGATCCGCGACCTCGGCCGCCGCCGTACCGGCCGTGGCCAGCAGCAGCGCCACGCCGGCCGCGCCTAGGCAGGCGCCGCGCGCGGGCAGCCTCACGCATTCGCCCTCAGGTGGCGCGCGAGCGCGTGATAGGCCGGCAGCGACAGCGGGTCGAGATGCACGTTGCTCGCGAGCGGGTGCGAGGCGAAGCGCGCAATCACCACCTCCGCGGTCGGATCGACGTACAGCGCCTGGCCGTGGATCCCGCGCGCCATGAACGCGGCGTGCTCGTTGTGCGAGATCCACCACTGGTTGCGGTAGCTCCAGCCGGGCAGCGTGGCATAGCCGGCACGTGCGAAGGCGGCGCGGTCCCCGCCGCGATGCAGGTCGGCGACGACGCCCGCCGGCAGCACCCGGCGGCCGTCGAGGGTCCCGCCGAGGCGCAGCAGTTCGCCGAACCGCGCGAGGTCGCGCAGCCGCGCGTTGAGTGCCACCGCGACCAGCGGCGTGCCGATGGAGTCGACCTGCAGGTAGGCGTCGTCCTCGGCCCCGAGCTCGCCCCAGATCCGCTCGCGCAGCACCTCGTGCGCCGCGGCCCCGCACACGCGCGCGATCAGCCAGCCGACCACGTCGGTGTTGATGGAGCGGTAGGAGAAGGCTGCACCGTGCTCGCCCGCGGCGGCCACGCCCGCGAGATACTCGTAGACACCGCGCGCCCCGGCCGCGCCGGCCCGGCGGGGCAGCAGCCCGATGGCGCGCGCATAGGCGTCGAAGTCCGACGACGGGTCGCCGTAGACCTCCGTGTAGCGCAGCGCCGTGGTCATATCGAGGACCTGCGCGACCGTGGCGGTGCCGAAGCCGCTCCTTGCCAGCTCCGGCAGCAGCGCGGCGACCGGGGCGCCGGGGTCGAGGCGACCCTCCTCGATCAGGCACGCGGCGAGCGTGCCGAAGAACGACTTGGTGACGGAGAAGGCGATGTGGGCGCGCTCCGGCGCGAGGGCCCCGAAGTAGCGCTCGTAGACAATGCGGCCGCGGTGCAGGACGAGAATGCCGTC
>JAFEDP010000509.1 GCA_018241545.1 Pseudomonadota bacterium | reverse complement strand
GGAGACGTTGAACTTCGACACCTCGGTGCGCCCGGCGCCGTAGATGACGTCCGGGTCCAGCGGGTCGGGCGCGACGTAGCCGTACTCGATGACGCCGACCGGGTGCCAGTCGCGCTCGGTGACCGAGCCGTCGTTGCCGCGCAGCGCGATGCACACCGAGCCGCTCTCCTGCTGGCCCGAGCACACGCGCGCCGGGAAGGTGGGCGTGGCGCTGACGTGGTAGAGCTGCGCGGTCGGCTGGTTGAACCAGGAGCTCCAGGTCGCGCCGCCGTTCAGCGTCACGATCGCGCCCTGGTCGGCGACGAGGGCGATGACGCGCGGGTCGTCCGGGCTCACCCACAGGTTCTGGTAGTCGTCCCCGCCCGGCGCGCCGCGCAGCGTCGCCCAGCTGCGCCCGCCGTCGGTGGACTTCATGGCGACGATGCTGGCGCTGTAGACGACGTCGGCGTTCTGCGGGTCGACGCGCACCATCGGCAGGTCGCCGCCGCCGATCCTAAGCGCCGGGCGCGGGTCCTCGGTCGCGCGCGCCCAGTGCTCGCCGCCGTCGTCCGAGCGGTACAGCCCGAGCCCGGCCGCCGAGGCGTAGTCGCCCGGCGCGGTCGTGGCCGCGACCAGGTACAGGCGCTCCGGCGCGCTCGGGGCGATGGCGAGGTTGAGCTGGGTGAGGTTCGCCGGCAGGCCCGCGGTGATCTTGCGCCAGGTGCCGCCGCCGTCGGTCGACTTGTAGAGCCCGCCGCCGGTGCCGTTGTAGGAGAACTTGTCCTCCCACGGACCGAGCCGCCCCTCCCACAGGCCCGCGTAGATCGTGTCGGGGTGGCGCGGGTCGATCGCGACCGCGTTGGCGCCGGTGTGCGCGTCGATGTACAGGACGCGCTGCCAGCTCGCGCCGCCGTCGGTCGAGCGGTACACGCCGCGCTCCTCGTTGGGCCCGTAGGGATGGCCGAGCACGGCCGCGAACACGCGGTTGGGATCGCGCGGGTCGACGGCGAGCTCGGGGATCTGCTGGCCGTCGCGCAGCCCGAGGTGGCGCCAGGTGCGCCCGGCGTCGTCCGAGCGGTAGATGCCATCGCCCACCGAGAGGTCCGGCCGGTGCAGGCCCTCGCCACTGCCGACGTACACGACCTGCGGGCGCGACGGGGCGACCGCGATCGCGCCGATCGACTGCGTCGGCTGCTCGTCGAAGATCGGCTGCCAGGTGCGCCCGGCGTCGTCGGTCTTCCAGACGCCGCCGTTGACGGCGCCGGCGTAGAACACGTGCGGCTGGCCCGGGACGCCCGCGACCGCGCGGGTGCGCCCGCCGCGCGCGGGCCCGAGCGAGCGCCAGGCGAGGTCCTGGTAGGCGCCGGGCGGGAATTGCTGCGCAGCGGCATCGACCGCGCCGAGCGCGGCGAGCGCGGCGGCAGCGAGCAGGAGGGATGTCTTCACGGCGGACTCCGGGGCAGGCGAGGCGCGAAGGATAGCGGAGTCCGGGGCCGGCGCCGCGCGCCGCATACGGCGAGGCGGCTTTTGGGTACACTCGCCGCATGCGAATAAGAACCCGTCCGCGCCTAGCGCGGCACGATGGCTAGCGTCCCCCAGTCCCGGCTGCCCGCGACCACGCTCGACGACGACGCGTGGGACGACCTGCTGAGCTTCATCGAGGAGCGGCGGGTGATCCCGATCGTCGGTCCCGAGCTCCTGCAGGTCGACACCGACCGCGGCCCGCGGCTGCTGTACGACTGGCTCGCCGAGAAGCTCGCCGTGCGCCTCGGCGTCGACGTCGCCGCGCTCCCCTCGCCCTACTCGCTCAACGACGTGGTCTGCTGGTACCTCGCCGCGCGCGGCCGACGCGAGGAGGCGTACGTGCGCCTGCGCAGCATCCTGAAGGACGCGCCGCTCGCGCCGCCCCCGGCGCTGCGCCACCTCGCCGCGATCACCGACTTCGACCTGTACGTGACCACGACCTTCGACCCGCTGCTCGAGAACGCGCTCAACCTCGAGCGCTTCGGCGGCGCGGCCTCCACCGACGTGCTCGCCTACGCGCCGAACCGCGTCGCCGACCTGCCCGCCGAGCGCGAGCGGCTCGAGCGCCCGGTCGTCTACCACCTGTTCGGGCGCCTGTCGGCCTCGCCGACCTACGTGATCTCGGACGAGGACCTGCTGGAGTTCATCTGCGCGCTGCAGAGCGAGCACCTGGCGCCCGAGAAGCTGTTCCACGAGCTAGAGCACAACCACCTGCTGTTCATCGGCAGCAACTTCACCAACTGGCTGGCGCGGCTGTTCCTGCGCATGGCCAAGCGCCAGCGGCTGTC
>JAFEDP010000508.1 GCA_018241545.1 Pseudomonadota bacterium | reverse complement strand
CCGATCTCGGCGCTGATCCACGCCGCGACGATGGTGACCGCGGGCATCTTCATGGTGGCGCGCATGTCGCCGCTGTTCGAGCTGTCGGCGACGGCGCTCAGCTTCGTGCTCGTGATCGGCGCCACGACTGCGCTATTCATGGGCTTCCTCGGCATCGTCAACAACGACATCAAGCGCGTGGTCGCGTACTCGACGCTGTCGCAGCTCGGCTACATGACCGTAGCGCTCGGCGTGTCTGCGTACGGGGCCGGCATCTTCCACCTGATGACGCACGCGTTCTTCAAGGCGCTGCTGTTCCTCGGGGCGGGCTCGGTGATCATCGCGATGCACCACGAGCAGGACATGCGGCGCATGGGCGGCCTGCGCAAGCACCTGCCGATCACGTACTGGACCACGCTGCTCGGCGCGCTGGCGCTGATCGGCTTCCCCGGCTTCTCGGGCTTCTTCTCCAAGGACGCGCTGATCGAGGCGGTGGGGGAGTCGCACATCCCGGGCGCCGGCTACGCGCTCTTCTGCGTGACGGCGGGCGTGTTCATCACGGCGCTGTACACGTTCCGGATGATCTTCCTGACGTTCCACGGCGAGGAGCGGATGGACGCGCACACGCGCGAGCACCTGCACGAGAGCCCGTGGGTCGTCACGCTGCCGCTGGTGATGCTCGCGATCCCGTCGGTCGTGGTCGGCTGGCTGACCGTGGGGCCGGTGCTGTTCCACGGCTACTTCGACGGCGCGATCGTCGTGCGGCCGGAGCACGACGTGCTCGGCGAGATCGGCCGTGACTACACGACGCCGCTCGCCTTCGTGCTGCACGCGTTCCACTCGCTGCCCGTGTACCTCGCGGCGGCGGGCGTGGCCTGCGCCTGGGTGCTCTACCTCAAGCGCCCGGAGCTGCCGGCGAAGCTGCGCGCCGCCCTCGGGCCGGTCTACCGCGTGCTCGACAACAAGTACTGGTTCGACTGGATCAACGAGAACGTGATCGCCGCCGGCGGGCGCGCGCTCGGGCGCCTGTTCTGGCGGGTCGGCGACGAGCTCGTGATCGACGGCGCGCTCGTCAACGGCTCGGCGCGCGCGGTCGGCTGGCTCGCCGCGGTCACCCGCCACGTGCAGTCGGGCTACCTGTACCACTACGCGTTCGCGATGATCATCGGCCTCTCGGCGCTGCTGGCTTGGCTCCTGTGGCGGGTCTGAGCGGCGACTCACGGAACTGACACGATGCATTTCTCCCTGCTCAGCGTGCTGACCTGGCTGCCGATCCTCGGCGGCGTCGCCGTGATGCTGGTCGGCGACGCGCGCGCGAGCGCGGCGCGCTGGCTGGCGCTCGCGGTGGCGCTCGCGGCGCTGCTGCTCAGCGTGCCGCTGTACACCGGCTTCGACGCCGCGAGCGCGGCGCTTCAGTTCGTCGAGCGCGTGCCGTGGATCCCGTCGCTGCACTCGGACTACCACCTCGGGGTGGACGGCATCTCGATGCCGCTGATCCTGCTGACCACGTTCTCGACCGTGCTGGTCGTGATCGCCGGCTGGACCGTCATCGAGAAGCGCCCGAGCCAGTACTTCGCGGCGTTCCTGATCATGGAAGGGCTGATGGTCGGCGTGTTCGCGGCCGCCGACGCGCTGCTCTTCTACGTGTTCTGGGAAGCGATGCTGATCCCGATGTTCCTGATCATCGGCGTATGGGGCGGCGCACGGCGTATCTACGCGACGATCAAGTTCTTCCTGTACACGTTCCTCGGTTCGGTGCTGATGCTGGTCGCGCTGATCTATATGTACCTGAAGTCGGGCGACTACAGCCTCGCGGCGCTGTACGGGCTGCGCCTGAGCCTGCCGGAGCAGGAGCTGATCTTCCTGGCGTTCTTCGCTGCGTTCGCCGTCAAGGTGCCGATGGTGCCGGTGCACACCTGGCTGCCCGACGCGCACGTCGAGGCGCCCACCGGCGGCTCGGTGATCCTGGCGGCCATCATGCTGAAGATGGGCGGCTACGGCTTCCTGCGTTTCAGCCTGCCGATCACGCCCGACGCCTCGCGCACGCTCGACTGGCTGGTGATCGGCCTGTCGCTATTCGCGGTGGTCTACATCGGGCTCGTGGCGCTCGTGCAGCAGGACATGAAGAAGCTGATCGCGTACTCGTCGATCGCGCACATGGGCTTCGTGACGCTCGGCGCGTTCGTCGGCTACGAGATCGTCGCCGCGACCGGCGGCCACGCCGGCGCGACGCTCGGCCTGTCGGGCGCGATGGTGCAGATGATTTCGCACGGGTTCGTTTCCGGCGCGATGTTCACTTGCATCGGCGTGATGTA
>JAFEDP010000507.1 GCA_018241545.1 Pseudomonadota bacterium | reverse complement strand
GACGTGTATTCGCCGGTCGCCGCGCATCTGGCGAAGGGCGACCACCTTGTCGACGTCGGGCCGCAGGTCGGCGACGTCGTGCGCCTGTCGAACCCCCAGCCCACGCTCGAGCCCGACGGCATCCACGGCCTGGTCGTGGCCCTGGACGGGCCATTCGGGAACCTCGTGACCAACGTCGATCGCGAGCTCCTCGCCGGCCTTGGCTACCGGCTAGGCGACATCGTGCGCGTGCGTGTCGGCGAGGCAGTCTTTGAGGTGCCGTACGCCGCCACCTTCGGCGCAGTGGAGGTCGGGCGCGCGCTGCTGTTCGTGGACTCGCGCGGGCTCGTCAGCCTCGCGATCAACCAGGGCAACTTTGCCCGCGAGCACGCCATCGTGCCGCCTGCGCCGCTCCTGATCAGCCGCCCGGCGGTGCGCTGATCCCAGTGCCCGCGGCGTGCACCGGCAGCGGATCGGCCGGCTGCGAGCCAGTGTGCGGATCTCACGGATCCGCGCCGCGCTGACCCCGATCGTGGATCCGGGCGTCGCGCCCGGCGCCGGGCGCGACGATCGCGCACTCGGTTGAAGGCCGGCATCTGTGTGGCGGGTCACTGCCGCCACCCGGGCACTTCCGTCCATGCCTTCCCGCTATTGACCGGTGAAGCGCGGCGGCCGTCGCTCGTTGAAGGCGCGCACGCCCTCGCGCCGGTCCTGCGTGGGAACGAGGCGGCGGTAGCCGACGAGCTCGCGCTCGAGCGCCTCGCCCAGCGGCAGATCCAGGCCCGCCCGCACGGCGGCCTTGACCTCCCGGACCGCGAGCGGCGCGCTTTCCGAGATGCGGGCGGCGCAGGCGAGCGCTTCCTCGAGCACCGGGCCGGCGCATACCCGGTTCACGAGTCCAAGCCGCAGCGCCTCGTTCGCGCGGAGCGGCCGGCCGGTCAGCAGCAGCTCGAGTGCGGCACGGGTGCCGATGGCGCGTGGCAGCGTCTGCGTTCCGCCCGCACCGGGCATGATGCCGCGGGTCACCTCGGTCAGCGCGAACGTCGCCGACTCGCTGGCGTAGATGAAGTCGCAGGCGAGCGCGATCTCGCAGCCGCCGCCAATGGCGGCGCCGTTGACGGCGGCGATCACCGGCAGTGGGCACGCCAGGATGGCGCGGATCATGCGCTCGATCTCGGCGTGCTGCGCCGACCAGGCATCGTCCGTCATGCCTTCCCGTTCCTTGAGGTCCGCACCGGCGCAGAACGCCCGCTCGCCCGATCCGGTGACGACGACGCCGCGGCAGCCCGGCGCATGCTCGGCGAGGGTGTCGAACGCGCGCGTGAGCGCGACGGCGAGCGCCGTGTCGAACGAGTTCGCGACCCGAGGTCGATTCAGCGTCAGCAGCGTGATGCCGGGGATCGGCATGGTCGTGACGAGGCCGCTGGCAGTGTCGGTCATCAGTAGGGACCTCCGTGGGGTCGCGCGTGGCGAGGCGGGGCGGTCGACGCCTCGGCGAGCGTACCGCACGACGGCCGCGCGGGCGGGGGCGGCGCGCTCGACCGGCCCGAGCTTCCCGGACGGTACCGGATGACGTTGTCACGCCCGGGGCGCGGCCCGATACTGCGCGTCGGGCCGCAGGTGGCGGGCGGTGGCAGTGCCGGTGTGGCAGGTCGCGCGCGGCCAGCCGCGCCCCGCGCAGGATGGGCGACCGAGGAGCAGAGCGTCCGTGGCGGCGCCGACCGTTCAGTGAGGCACACGGAACTCGATGCCGCCACCGCGGCGCAGCGACGCCTTCGCTTCCCGCTCGGAGCGCGCCTCTCGTATGCGGCGCTCGACGAGGATCCGTACCCGCTGCTCGCGGCACTGCGCGCGAGCGAGCCGGTCAGCTGGATCGCTGAGCTCGGCATGTGGTACGTGACGCGCTACGCGGATGTCCGCGACGTGCTGCTCGACGACGCACGCTTCGTCACCGGCTCGCCCGATTCTCCCGTGCGCGACACCTTCGGCCTGCAGATGCTGTCGGCGGATGGCGACCTGCATGCCCGCTACCGGGGTGCCGCGCAGGGCGCCTTCCAGTCGGCGACCATCCGCGCGCGCCTGGAGCCCGCGATCCGCCAGGCGGCGCGCCGCCTGGTCGCGGAACTTCGCCCGCGCGGCGCGGCGGAGCTGCGCGCCGCCTTCGCGAGCCGGCTGCCGGTCCTGACGATGCTCGCACTGTGCGGACTGCCGGAGCAGGACGAGGCGGCGCTGCGGCGCTGGTACGACGTCTTCGGCCGCGCACTCGCGAACTACCGCCGCGACGAGGAGATCCGGCGCGCGGCGCAGGCGGCGGTGG
>JAFEDP010000506.1 GCA_018241545.1 Pseudomonadota bacterium | reverse complement strand
TTATCGACTGTCAGACCGACGATCTTCCCGGCGCGGCCGCGTTCTGGGGCGGCGCGCTCGGCCTGCCGGTGCGGCCGCTCGCCGGGCCCGACAACGCCGGCTACGTGGGCCTCGGCGAGCCGCGCGGGCCGCTGCACGTCGAGGTGCAGCGCGTCGATCACCCGAGCCGCGTGCACCTCGACATCGAGGCCGACGACGTCGAGGCCGAGGTGCGCCGGCTCGAGGCGCTCGGCGCGCGCCGCGTGCGGCAGGTGCACCGCTGGTGGGTGCTCGAGGCCCCGACCGGACAGCGGTTCTGCGTCGTCCCGGCCGAGTCCGCGGCGTTCGCCGCCGAGGCCCGCTGCTGGCCGTGACGTGACAATGCACCGCCGCTACGCGACACTGGCGGCCACCGGCCGGTCGGCCGGGACCGCCATGACGGAACTGCGCCCGTGCCGAATCGCCTGTCATTCGCGCGCCTCGCGGGCGTCCTGGCGCTGTGCGCGCTGAGCGGCTGCGCCACGTACCGCCTCGACGTCCCCCGCCCGACGAGCTACGCAGTGCCGGCCACGGCCGACACCGCGATCGGGCGCGCGCTCGCGCCGGCGCTCGCCGAGCACCCCGGCCAGTCCGCGTTCACGCTGCTGCAGTACGGCGGGCTCGCGTTCCTGGCGCGCGCCGCGCTCGCCGACCTCGCCGAACGCTCGCTGGACGTGCAGTACTACATCTACGAGGACGACGCCTCGGGCCTCGTGCTCGCCGACCGGCTGCTCGCGGCGGCGCGCCGCGGCGTGCGCGTGCGCCTGCTGGTCGACGACAACAACCTGGTGCGCAGCGAGGACCGCCTGGCGACGCTCGCCGGCCACAAGAACCTCGAGATCCGCGTCTTCAACCCGTACCGCAACCGGGTCCGCTGGATGCGCCCGCTCGAGATGCTGACGAGCTTCGGTCGCGTGCAGCGCCGCATGCACAACAAGATCTTCGCGGTCGACTCGCAGCTGGCCGTGATCGGCGGCCGCAACATCGGCGATAACTACTTCGACCTGCACCGTAGCGTGAACTTCAGCGACGTCGAGCTGCTCGGCGCCGGGCCGATCGCGCGCGCCGCGGTGGCGAGCTTCGACGACTACTGGAACAGCCCGTGGGCGGTGCCGATCGAGGCGTTCCTCGACCGCACGCCGACCGAGGCCGAGGCCGACGCGGTCGCCGCCGTCGTCGCGCAGCAGGCCGCGGCCGTCGAGGAGTTCCGCGACAGCTACGCGCCGGTGCTCGAGCAGGTGCGCGAGCTCGTGTACGGCGCCGAGTTCGGCTACTGGGGCGAGGCCGAACTGCTCGCCGACCCGCCCGAGAAGATCGACGAGAGCCGCCGCGCCGCCTCGCCGCTGCTCGGGCGCGCCTACGCGCTGTGGCAGGGCGCTGCGCACGAGGTGCTGGTCGAGTCCGCCTACCTGGTGCCGCTCAGGAAGGGCGCCGACCTGATGGCGGAGCGCGCGCGCGCCGGCGTGCGGGTCGTGGTGCTGACGAACTCGCTGGCCTCGACCGACGTGCTCGCGGTGCACGCCGCCTACGCCAAGCGGCGGCGCGAGCTGGTGGCGGCCGGGGTGGAGCTGTACGAGTTCCAGGCCGACGCGCGCCGCCGCGCCGGCGAGCGCCGCATCTTCCGGCGTATGGCCGGCGGCAGCTCGCTGCACTCGAAGGTCATGGTCATCGACCGCGAGCTCACGTGGGTCGGCAGCTTCAACATCGACCCGCGCTCGGCGCTGATCAACACCGAGCTCGCGGTCGTGGTCCGCTCGCGCTCGCTGGCGGAGGCCACGGCGCGGATCGTCGAGGCGGACATCGCGCCCGACCGGGCGTGGCGGCTGTCGCTCGAGCCGCCGGGCAAGCGCGCCGGTCGCCTCTTCTGGACCGGCGAGCGCGCCGGCGCGGTCGTGCGCCTGCACGTCGAGCCGGGCGCGAGCGTAGGCCAGCGCGTCCTCGCCCAGATGGTGCGTTGGCTGCCCGGCGTGGACCGCCTGCTGTGAGCCGGACGCTTGGAGCGAAGGCATGAATCTCGGGACGGTGCGCGTCGGCGCGCGCTTCTGCGGCCCGCCGGGTTCCGGCAACGGTGGCTACGTCGCGGGCCTCCTGGGCGGCTACGCCCCGGAGCCGCTCGAGGTGCGGCTGCGCGCGCCGGTGCCGCTCGAGGCGCCGCTCGCGGTCGTCGCCGGCGCCGACGGCGCCCTCGAGCTGCGTGACGGCGAGCGCCTAATCGCGACCGCGCAGCCGGCTGCGCTCGAGCTCGACCTGCCGCCGGCCATTGGCACCGCCGAGGCGGCCGCGGCGGCGGCCGGCT
>JAFEDP010000505.1 GCA_018241545.1 Pseudomonadota bacterium | reverse complement strand
GCGACGACTTCGATCCGCTCGAGATGGACCAGTACTCCTCGCTGCAGCAGTACTCGCGCGCACTGGCCGAGTCCGCCAGCGACGTCGCCAGCCTGCAGGGCCTGCTCGAGAGCCAGACGCGCGAGGCGCAGAACCTGCTGATGCAGCAGGCACGCATCGTCACCGACCTGCAGAACGGCCTGATGCGCACCCGCATGGTGCCGTTCCAGCGCCACGTGCCGCGCCTGACGCGCACGCTGCGCCAGGTCGCGACCGAGACCGGCAAGAAGGTCGACCTCGTCGTCAGCGGCGCGACCGGCGAGCTCGACCGCCAGGTGCTAGACCGCATGCTGCCGCCGTTCGAGCACATGCTGCGCAACGCGGTCGTGCACGGCATCGAGGCGCCGGCCGAGCGCGTGCAGCGCGGCAAGCCCGAGACCGGTCGCATCGAGGTCGCGCTCAAGCGCGAGGGCGCCGAGGTCGTGATCGTCGTGCAGGACGACGGTGCCGGCATGAACCTGCGCGCGATCCGCGACAAGGCGGTCGCGCTCGGCATCATCGAGCCCAAGCACACGCTGTCCGACCAGGAGGCGATGCAGCTGATCCTCGAGCCCGGCTTCTCGACCGCGAGCAGCGTCACGCAGGCGGCCGGGCGCGGCGTCGGCATGGACGTGGTCGCCACCGAGATCAAGCGGCTCGGCGGCGCGCTGCAGATGGACACCACGCCCGGCCAGGGCACGCGCTTCACGATCCGGCTGCCGTTCACGCTGGCGGTGTCGCAGGCGCTGATCGTGCGCACGGGCGATGAGCTGTACGCGCTGCCGCTGCCGACCGTCGAGAGCGTGGTGCGCCTGCCGAAGGCCGACGTGCAGCGCCACCTCGCCGATGGCGCGCCGTCCTACGAGTACGGCGGCCAGCGCTACCGCTTCCAGCACCTCGGCAGCTTCGTCGGCGGGCCGCCGGCGCAGCTGCCGGACGGCGACGTGCCGGTGCCGGTCGTGCTGGTGCGCGCCGGCGACAGCTCGGCCGCGCTCGTCACCGACGAGCTGGTCGGCAGCCGCGAGATCGTCGTCAAGAACGTCGGTCCGCAGATCTCCGGGATCCGCGGCATCGCCGGCGCGACGATCCTCGGCGACGGCCGGATCGTCATCATCCTCGACATGCCGACGCTGGTGCGCGCCGACTGGCGCGCGCGCCCGCCGACCGAGGCCGCCCGCGAGCGCAGCGACCGGCGCACCTTCGCGCTCGTCGTCGACGACTCGATCACGGTGCGCCGCGTCACGCAGCGGCTGCTGGAGCGCAACGGCATGCGCGTGATGACGGCCAAGGACGGCGTCGATGCGCTCGCGATCCTCGAGGAGCACCTGCCGGACGTGATCCTGCTGGACATCGAGATGCCGCGCATGGACGGCTACGAGGTCGCGGCGCACGTGCGCGGCGACGAGCGCCTCAGGGACGTGCCGATCGTCATGATCACCTCGCGAGTCGGCGAGAAGCACCGCGCGCGGGCGATCGAGCTCGGGGTCAACGACTACCTCGGCAAGCCCTACCAGGAGAACCAGCTGCTCGACGCGATCGAGCCGCTGGTCGCCAACCGCCGGGAGGCCGTGTGACCGACGCCGTCGCCGAGGAGTTCTACGGCCTGCTGGTACCGCTCGCGGACGAGCGCCTGATCGTGCCGCGCAGCTGCGTGGCCGAGGTCGTGGCCTGGCAGGACCCCGCGCCGATGCAGGGCGCCCCGTCGTGGTACGTGGGCACCGTCGGCTGGAGCGGGCGCTCGGTCCCGGTGATCTCGTTCGAGGGCGTGCTCGGGCGCGCGATCCCGCAGCCCAGCGGCCGCACGCGCATCGTGGTGCTGCACTGCCTGGGCGGGCGGCTCGCCGCGGGCGCCTTCGGCATCCTGACGCAGGGCTTCCCGCAGCTCGTGCGCCTCAACCCCGACGTGGTCAAGCCCGACCCGACCCGCTCGTTCCCGGACCGCAGTCCGGTACTGTGCGGGCTCAGGATGGTCAACGAGGCGCCGCTGGTGCCGGACCTGGAGTACCTCGAGGCGGCCATCGCCGAGGAAACCTCGGTCGCCGCCTGAGCCGGCGCGCCGCGCCGCGCTCAGCGCATCCACGGCTCCGATTCGAGCGCGCGCGCCTCCTGATTGCGGCGCTGCGCGCGCAGCGCGTCCGCCAGCACGCGCCCCGATTGTGCGCGGGCGCTGGGGTCGCCGGCCGCGAGCGCGAGCGCCTTGCGCGCGCACGACTCCGCCTGGCGCGCGTCGCTCTCGGCGAGCCGCAGGCGCGCCACCTCGATCCACAGCAGCGGGTTCTGCGGCTCGATCCTGAGCGCGCGGTC
>JAFEDP010000504.1 GCA_018241545.1 Pseudomonadota bacterium | reverse complement strand
CATGCGACAGCTCAATGGCATGGGCGCAGTGTGCCGGGTGATCCCGTCGGCCGCGCTGACGCTCGACCAGCTGAACATGCCCGACGCGGTGCGGACCCTGTGCCGCGCCAACAGCGGCCTGATCCTCGTGACCGGCAAGACCGGCTCGGGCAAGTCGACGACGCTGGCGGCGATGATCGACGACATCAACTCGCGCCTGCGCGGCCACATCCTCACGGTCGAGGACCCGATCGAGTTCGTACACCAGCGCAAGAGCTGCCTGATCAGCCAGCGCGAGGTCGGCGTGCACTCGCCCTCGTTCGCCGATGCGGTGCATTCGGCACTGCGCGAGGACCCGGACGTCGTGCTGGTCGGCGAAATGCGCGACCTGGAGACGATCAGCGTCGCCGTGACGGCGGCCGAGATGGGCATCCTGGTCATGGGCACCCTGCACACCAACGGCGCGGCGCCGACGGTCGACCGCATCGTGAACGCCTTCCCGGCCGACAAGCAATCGCACGTGCGCACGATGCTGTCGACCAGCCTGCGCGGCGTGATCTCGCAGCAGCTGCTGCCGCGCGCCGGCCAGTCTGGCCGCGTCGCCGCGCTCGAGATCCTGGTCAACACGCCGGCGGTGGCGAACCTCATCCGCCAGGGCAAGATCGACCAGCTCGAGAACACCATGCAGAGCGGCGCGTCGTTCGGCATGCGCACGATGGACATGGCCATCCAGCAGCTGCTGGACAACCGCGTGATCACCGGGCGCGAGGCCTTCCGCAAGGCGATCAACAAGCAGCGCTTCGAGGCGGTCAAGAACGACGCCTGAGCGGGCCGGCCGTGCGGCTGGCATAATGGCGGACCGTCTCCGTCCCGCCGCCCGCCATGCGCCGCATCCTCGTCACCAGCGCCCTGCCCTACGCCAACGGCCCGCTGCACTTCGGGCACATCCTCGAGGCCGTCCAGACCGACATCTGGGTGCGCTACATGCGCCTCTGCGGCCACGAGTGCGTGTACGTGTGCGCCGACGACACCCACGGCACGCCGATGATGCTGAAGGCACAGGCCGAGGGCATCACCCCCGAGCAGCTGATCGCCGAGGTCGCCGTCGAGCACCGCCGCACCTATGCGGGCTTCCTGGTGGAGCACGACCTGTTCCACTCGACGCACAGCGCCGAGAACCGGGAGATGACCGACCGGATCTTCGCCACGCTGGACGCCGCCGGCCACATCGCGCGCCGCACGATCCGCCAGGCCTACGACGCCGAGGCGCGGATGTTCCTGCCGGACCGCTACGTCAAGGGAACCTGCCCGCGCTGCGGCGCCAAGGACCAGTACGGCGACAGCTGCGAGGTCTGCGGCGCGACCTACACGCCGGCGGAACTGATCGACCCGGTGTCGGTCGTCAGCGGCACGCGGCCGGTCGAGCGCGAGTCGGAGCACCTGTTCTTCCGCCTCGGGGCGTTCGAGGGCATGCTGCGCGAGTGGACGCGCTCCGGCGCCATCGACGCGAGCGTCGCCAACAAGCTCGACGAGTGGTTCGAGGCCGGGCTGCGCGACTGGGACATCTCGCGCGACGCGCCCTATTTCGGGTTCGAGATCCCGGGCCACCCGGGCAAGTACTTCTACGTCTGGCTGGACGCGCCGATCGGCTACATGGGCGCGAGCCTCGCGCTCGCGCGCCGCGACGGCCGCAGCTTTGACGACTGGTGGGGCACGGGGAGCACGGCCGAGCTGCACCACTTCATCGGCAAGGACATCCTCTACTTCCACACGCTGTTCTGGCCGGCAGTGCTGACCGGTGCGGGATTCCGGCGCCCGACGGCGGTGCACACGCACGGGTTCCTGACCGTCAACGGCCAGAAGATGTCGAAGTCGCGCGGCACCTTCATCACCGGTGCCCGCTACCTCGAGCGCCTGCCGCCCGAGGCGCTGCGGTACTACTTCGCGGCCAAGCTGACGCCGGGCGTCGAGGACATGGACCTGTCGCTCGACGACTTCGTCAGCCGCTACAACGCCGACGTGGTCGGCAAGCTCGTCAACATCGCGAGCCGCTGCGCCGGCTTCGTGGCGCGGGCCGGCGGCCGGCTGGCGCCCGCCCTGGCCGAGCCCACGCTGTATGCCGAGTTCGCCGACGCCCGCGCCCGGATCGGGGCGCTGTACGAGGCCTGCGACTTTGCGGCGGCGATCCGCGAGATCGCATCCCTCGCCGACCGTGCCAACCAGTACATCGACGCGCACAAGCCGTGGGTGCTTGCCAAGGACCCGGCGCGGGCCGCCGAGGCGCTCGCGGTCTGCACCCAGGGCATCAACCTGTTCCGCGTGCTGATCACGTTCCTGCAGCCGGT
>JAFEDP010000503.1 GCA_018241545.1 Pseudomonadota bacterium | reverse complement strand
AGCTGGGAGAGCGTCGCGTTCGCAATGCGAAGGTCGAGGGTTCGATCCCCTTCCGCTCCACCACTTCTTTCTTTCCCGCCCCGACAGTGATGGCCGGTCCCCGGGACCGGCGGCCGGATGCACGGGCCCCGGTAGCTCAGCTGGATAGAGCGCGCCCCTCCTAAGGGCGAGGTCACAGGTTCAACTCCTGTCCGGGGCGCCACATTGTCCGGCTAGCCCGATTGAGGGCTCGCAACAATTTCTCTTGAAATCAGAGATCTAGGTTCGTCCCAGCGGAGCGCATCGGGGCGCCCCCGCGGACTGGACCTCGACTCTGAACGCCTCGCGAAGCCGTCCGCGAACGGCGGGCATGACTCGGGCGATTCCCGATCCCGGTCGCGGGCGAGTCGGGCAGCCCCGTCCGCGAGGCGCGTCACCGGCACGTGCGCGGCCGGCGCTGGCGGTCACGGGCAGCCCTAGGTCGCACTGTCCGGCAGGACGCCGCACATGCCACCGATGATCAGCCAGGAGTCACCCGACCGCATCCAGGTATGGGTGATCTTGGATTCGCGATCCCGGCCCTTCACCGAGCCGTCCGGGTACGTGTCCACGCGCGTGAAGCGGTAGTGGACGATGACGACGTTGCCGAAGTCCTCGGCACCCTCGCGCAAGTAGTGAACGTCCACCTGGATGTGCTTGTCGCGGACTTCGCGCACCCAGTCCCCGATGGAGGCCTTGCGCTTCGGGTGGTCCTGACCGCAGGGCCAGCCGATGAAGCGGTCATGCCAGAGCGAGACGTAGTGCTCGACGTCGCCGGCTGCCACGTAGCGCCAGTAGTCGGCCTCGCGCTGCCAGACCTGCGACACGCTGGCCGATTCGCGCGGCGATGGAGCGCCGCCGAGATCGGCGGAATTCGACGCGGCAGCCGGCAGACCTGCGAGGAGTAGCGCGAGGAGTCGGGCAATCACGGTGATGTCCTCCGGCATAACGGCGCTCGATGGATCCGGTCGCCGTCACGACGCCGGACGACGCTGCGCGGCCGCTCGGATACTAACCAGTGGCCGGCCGGTGCCCAAATCCTGCGCAGGAACACGCCGATGCCGGACAGGACGACCCGTCCCGACCGGCGTCTCCCATCGGTGCGCCGGACCGCGTTCGCGGCGAGCGCTGCCGGCATCGCGTCGACGTGCGCGTGTCAGTGGACCGGCTCGCGGGCTCGAGGCCGCCGCGCGATCGACCGGGCGATGAACCCGTTCGCCGCGACGACCCGCTCCGATCGCTGCTCACGCGGATGCTACGCGCGCGACCTTTGCCCAGTCCTCGCGCGTGGGTTCGCTCACCGCACCGCGGACCGGGGCCGCGGCGTGCCCGCGGCTGCGGTGCATCGTGAGGGCGCCGCCCGAGACCCCTGCACGCGTGCGCTTCCCGCGGTTGCCCGGCGCAGCACCGTATCGTCGTGCGCGGCGGGGGCGGTCCAGGACGGAGGGCGGCAAACCGTCGATCCGCGTCGGCACGTCCCGGGCGGTGCCCCGAGTCCCCTCAGCAGTGATCACCGCGGTGGTGGCCCCGACCGGCGCGCGTCTGTCCACGCGCCCGGTCCCGGCGCAGGGTCGGTGCGGACGCGAGAAGTAGCGTATTATCAATATATTGCAGATGCTGTCTAATGTGATATGTCGTCAAGGCGCGGGGGAGGGATGGCCGCAGGGATGTTTCGGTTTTGTCCAGCGTGTAGGCTTAAAGGCGCCGCCGCGGAGGTTGCCGCCGGCGTGCCGCCGCAGACGTGGCCGGCGAGGAGTGCCACACGGCCGGGGGCGCCGCCACCGCCGGGAGCAGCTCAATGGAACGAGGGGATCTCTCGGCCGACCTGATCCGCACGGTGCTCGACGCCGCGCCCGACGCGATGCTCGTCGTCGATGGCGAGGGGCGCATCGTGTTCGCGAACCAGCAGGTGTCGGCCCTCTTTGGCTACGACCGCAGCGAGGTGGTCGGCCAGCCGGTGGAGACGCTGGTCCCGGACCGCTTCCGGGCGGGTCACCCCGAGCGGCGCGCCCATTACCTCGATGCGCGGCTGCGCCGACCGATGGGCAGCGGCCTCGACCTGTTCGCGCGCCGCCGCGACGGCAGCGACGTGCCGGTCGAGGTCAGCCTGAGCCCGATCGCCAACGGCTCGGGCGCGCTGGTCGCGGCGGCGATCCGCGACGTGACCGAGCGGCGGCGCGTGCAGACCGAACTCAAGGAGGCGCGCGAGGCGGCCGACCGCGCCAATCTCGCCAAGAGCCGCTTCCTCGCCACCGCGAGCCACGACCTGCGCCAGCCGCTGCAGACGCTCGGGCTCCTCAACGGCAGCCTGCAGCGCCTGGT
>JAFEDP010000502.1 GCA_018241545.1 Pseudomonadota bacterium | reverse complement strand
CATCGAGGCCAACGGCGACCCCGAGAAGGCGCGCGTGGCGCGCAAGATGTTCCTGTCGGAAGCCCACATGGTGGGCATGCTGCAGCACCCGAACATCCTGCCGATCTACGACGCGGGCGAGGAGAACGGCCACTACTACGTGGTCACCGAGTTCGTGCACGGCGCGCGCACGCTGTCGGCCTACTGCAAGCCGGACAACCTGCTGCGTATCGACGACGTCGTCGAGCTGGTCTTCAAGTGCGCCAAGGCGCTGTCCTACGCCCACGGCCGCGGCGTCATCCACCGCGACATCAAGCCCTCCAACGTGATGCTGACCGTCGACAGCGACGTGCGCATCATCGACTTCGGCATCGCGATCGTCGCCGACTCCGAGATCTCGCGCATCGAGGGCATCGCCGGCAGCCCGTCCTACATGTCGCCGGAGCAGGTGCAGTCGCTCGAGATCACCAACCGCTCGGACCTGTATTCGCTCGGCGCGGTGATGTACGAGCTCTTGACCGGGTTCCGCCCGTTCCGTGCCGGCAACCTCTCGAAGCTGCTGCACCAGATCGTGTACGCGACGCCGCCGCCGATCCACACGCTGCGCCAGGACATCCCCGAGGAGCTCGAGTCGGTGGTGGCGACCGCGATGCAGAAGGAGCCCGACCGGCGCTACCGCACCGGGCTCGAGTTCGCCGCGGACCTGACCCGCGTCCACCAGCGGCTGCGCGCCGAGGCCAACAAGATCGACCGGCACGAGCAGTTCGCGATGCTGCGCCGGCTGAAGTTCTTCCACGACTTCTCGCACGCCGAGATCTGGGAAGTGCTGCGCGCCAGCCAGTGGCAGTCGTACGCCGAGGGCGAGGAGATCGTCAAGGAAGGCGAGATCGACGACCGCTTCTACATCATCGTCTCGGGCTCGGTGCGCGTCGAGCGCCACGGCCGGCTGCTCGGCACGCTCGAGTTCGGCGAGTGCTTCGGCGAGACCAGCTACGTGCACGGCGCCAAGCGCCAGGCGACGATCCGCGCGCACGGCAACGTCACGGTGATGAAGGTGAGCTCGACGCTGCTGGAGCAGGTGTCCGCCTCCTGCCAGCTGCGCTTCAACAAGGTCTTCCTGCGCTCGCTGATCGGCCGCCTGCAGGGCGGCGAGACCGCCTCCAGCTGACCTGCCCGGCGCGCCGCGCCGCAGCACGTCGTTCAGCAAGGCACCGACCCGCGCTCGCGGGCCGCGGACCGTCGGCCCGATACGGGTTTGCGGCAGGTGTGCCGCCGGTGCCGCCGTGCTACGGAAGGCGGGCACTCCCGCGCCCACCGAAAGGAATCCCCGTGCGCCTCCCATACCGCCTGCTGGCGAGCCTGCTGCTGTGCCTGCCGACCGTGCTCGCGAGCGCGGCCCCTGCGCCCGCGCAGGCCACGATCGACGAACTCGTCAACAACATCCGCGCGCGGCGCGCCGCCGTCGAGCGGGGCGATGTCGCCGCCTGGAAGGGCTACGTGGCCGACGACTCGATCTGGACCGATGCCTCCGCCGAGCGGGGCACCAAGGCGGAGGTCCTGGAGGCGCTCCCGGCGCAGGTCGGCAGCGTGCACGTGGTCGAGGCGCCTGAGGTGCGGCTCGCCGGCAACGTCGCCGTCGTGAGCTACATCGACGTGGAGCGCGCCGAGCACAATGGCAAGGAGGTCGAGATCCGCCAGTCCATCCTCGAGACGCACGTGCGCCGCGCCGGCCGCTGGCTCTTGCTGGCGCAGTCGGAGACCCGGATCGCGCCGCCGGTGGTGGATCCGCCGGCGGTGCACGTGGCGCCGGCGGTGCTCGATGCCTACGTCGGCACCTATCGCTGGAACGACCACCAGACCCTCAGCGTCTACCGCGACGGCGAGCGGCTGATGTTCAAGGCCGAGCACGGCGAGCCCGCCGACGAGGTGTTCGCCGAGAACGAGACGACCTTCTTCTCGAAAGGCCAGCGCTGGCGGCAGATCTTCGTCCGCGGCGCGGACGGCCGGGTGGACCTTTCGATCTACCGCGACAACGGCGTCGACGCGGAGATGCCGCGCGTCAAGTAGGCGCCGCCCGGCTCAGGCCGGGTCGGCGTCCTTGTCGCGCTCGATCAGCGCGTACGCCGAGTGGTTGTGGATCGACTCGAAGTTCTCCGACTCGACCACGTAGGCGCGGATGCGGTCGTCGGCGTTCAGGCGGACCGCCACGTCGCGCACCATGTCCTCGACGAACTTCGGGTTGTCGTAGGCGCGCTCGGTCACGTACTTCTCGTCGGGGCGCTTCAGGATGCCGTAGACCTCGCACGAGGCCTCCTGCTCGGCGACGTCGATCAGTTCCTCGATCCAGACGTGGCCGTGGATGCGCGCCG
>JAFEDP010000501.1 GCA_018241545.1 Pseudomonadota bacterium | reverse complement strand
GCTCGAGGCCACGTTCCTCGGCGACCACCGCTACGACGCGGAGCTCCCCAACAGCCTCAGCACCGCGCACTTGGGGCTCGAGTACGACCTCGAGAAGCGCAGCCTGAAGCGCCTCGCGGCGATCGACGAGCGCTCGCTCGCCGGCCAGGACCTGCTGACCTACCGCGTGTTCAAGCGCGGCCGCGAGCTCGAGCTGGAGGGCTTCCGCTACCAGGCGGAGCTGCTGCCGGTGAACCAGTTCTTCGGGCTGCCGCAGCTGTTCGCGCAGCTCGGCTCCGGCAGCGGCGCGCAGCCGTTCCGCACCGTGCGCGACTACGAGAACTGGCTCGCGCGCGCGCGCGGCTTCGCGGTCTGGGTCGACCAGGCCATCGTCAACATGCGCCGCGGCTCGGCGCGCGGCTACGTGCAGCCGCGGGTCGTCATCGAGCGGCTCCTGCCGCAGCTTGAGCGGCTCGGCGGCGGCGACCCGGCGCAGAGCCTGTTCATGCAGCCGGCGGCGCAGTTCCCGGCGGGCGTGCCGGCGGCGGAGCAGGCGCGGCTGCGCGCCGCGCTCAAGGCCGCGGTCGCGGACACGATCCAGCCGGCGTACCGGCGCCTGCACGCGTTCCTGCGCGACGAGTACCTGCCGCGCACGCGCGCCACCGTCGCCTGGTCGGAGCTGCCGCTCGGCCCGGCCTGGTACGCCTACCGCGTGCGGCTCGCGACCACGACCGCGCTGACGCCGGCCGAGATCCACCGCCTCGGGCTCGCCGAGGTCGCGCGCATCGGTGCCGAGATGGACCGGGTCATCGACGGGCTCGGCTTCAAGGGCGACCGGCGCGCGTTCCTCGACTCGCTGCGCGCCGACCCGCGCTTCTACTTCGAGCGCGAGGAGGACCTGCTCGCCGCCTACGGCGCGCTCAAGGCGAAGGTGCGGGCGCGCCTGCCGGACCTCTTCGACCTCGCGCCGAAGGCGGACTTCGAGATCCGCGCGGTCGAGCCGTTCCGCGCCGCGGCCCAGTCGACCGCGTCGTACCAGGCGCCCGCGGCCGACGGCTCGCGCCCGGGCATCTTCTACGTCAACACCTACGACCTGAAGTCGCGGCCCCGCTACGGGATGGAGGAGATCTACCTGCACGAGGCCGAGCCCGGCCACCACTTCCAGATCGCGATCCAGCAGGAGCTCACGGGCCTGCCGAGCTTCCGCCGCTACGGCAACTACGGCGCCTACGTCGAGGGCTGGGGCCTGTACGCCGAGTCGCTCGGCCGCGACCTCGGCCTCTACACCGACCCGTACAGCTACTTCGGCGCCCTGTCCGGCGAGATCTGGCGCGCGGTGCGCCTTGTCGTCGACACCGGCATGCACGCCGAGGGCTGGTCGCGGCAGCGCGCGCTCGACTACCTGCTGGCGAACTCCGCGGTCGGCGCCACCGACGCGGCCGCCGAGATCGACCGCTACATCGCCATGCCCGGCCAGGCCCTGACCTACAAGATCGGCGCGCTCAAGATCCAGGAGCTCAGGGCGCGGGCGCAGCGCGAGCTCGGCGCGCGCTTCGACCTGCGCGCCTTCCACCACGCGGTGCTCGCCGACGGCGCGCTGCCGCTCGACGTGCTCGAGTCCAAGATCGACGGCTGGATCGCGGGCCAGAAGGCGGCGCCGTGAGGCGCCGATGCGGTAGTCTCGCCCCATGCGCATCCTGATCGTCGAGGACGACGAGCTGGTCGCCGACGCCCTGAAGCGGGGCCTCGCCGCGGCCGGCTTCGCGGTGGACCGCGTCGGCAGCGCCGAGCAGGCCGAGGCCGCGCTCGCCGCCGAGGAGTTCGACCTCGCGGTCGTCGACATCGGCCTCCCGAAGACCGACGGCCTGACGCTGGTGCGGCGGCTGCGGCGCGCCGGCAACGACCTGCCGGTGCTGATCCTGACCGCGCGCGACGCGCTCGCCGACCGGGTCGACGCGCTCGACCTCGGGGCCGACGACTACCTGACCAAGCCCTTCGAGCTGCCGGAGGTCGCGGCGCGCTGCCGCGCGCTGATCCGCCGCACGCGCTCGGCCACCAGCGCCGAGCTGCACATCGGCCGCCTGACCCTCGACCTCAAGTCGCGCACCGCCGAGCTCGGCGGCCAGCCGCTCGAGGTCACACGCCGCGAGTGGTCGATCCTCGAGTGCCTCGCGCTCGACGCGGGGCGCGTGGTGCGCAAGGAGAAACTGCTGCGCGCGATCGCCGGCTGGGACGAGGAGCTCACCCCCAACGCGGTCGAGGTGTACGTGTCGCGCCTGCGCGGCAAGCTCGGCGAGGCGGTCTCGATCCGCACCGTGCGCGGACTCGGCTACCGGCTGGATGAGCCCGCTGCCTGAGCTCGGCCGGCCGCGCTC
>JAFEDP010000500.1 GCA_018241545.1 Pseudomonadota bacterium | reverse complement strand
GTGGTCGCCCCAGAACGTGTTGAAGTCGCCGGCCAGCAGCACCGGCTTGGTCGAGCCGCGCACCAGCTCGTGCAGCGTGCGCAGCTGCGCCTGGCGGTGGCGGTACTTCAGCGACAGGTGCACGAGGAACACCACCGCCTCGGCGAGCTCCAGCTCGATGATCAGGCGCTTGATGCCGGTGTCGAAGTAGTGGAAGCGCTCGCCGTGGACGCGCGGCGCGGCCAGGAACGCGTTGGCCTGCTTGCGCACGATCGGCACCAGCGTGTTGATCGACTCGGCGCCGTACTTGCACTCGTAGATCGAGTAGTGGCCGAGCTCGGCGGCGATGAACTCGGCCTGGTTGACCATGCCGGTGCGGATCGAGCCGGTGTCGACCTCGACGAGCCCGACGATGTCCGGGTCCTCGCCCTTGATGAAGCGGGTGATGTCCGCGAGCACCTGGCGGTTGCTGCGCAGGTAGCCCGCGCCGGGGACCGGCAGGTGGAAGGCCGGGCCGGTGCCGGTGGCGTAGCGGATGTTGTACAGCAGGATGCGCATCGGGGTCCGGACGCGCGCGGGGGAGGGCGCGCGCCGCGGCGGGATTCTAGCGTGTTGGCGCCGGGGCCGTGCGCTAAACTCGTCACGACGCGGAGGGGTCCGACGATGGTGTCGCAGCACAATCCGATCCGGGTCTTCGTCAGCCACCTGTGGGATGGCGACGACGACTATCACCGGGTGTTCGAGTTCCTCGAGAGCGCCCGCAACTTCTACTACGCCAACTGCAGCAAGCCCGACCGGCGCCCGGCCGGGGGCAAGGAGGCGGAGCGCGAGGAGCTGCGCGCGCAGATCGCCGCGTCCGAGGCAGTGATCCTGCTGGCCTCGCAGTACCGGCGCGGCTCGGAGCTGCTGGAGTTCCAGGGCAACTTCGCCAAGGCCGCGGACAAGCCGGTGATCCTGCTGCAGAGCTTCGGCGGGACCGGCCCGATCGCCAAGCACCTGATCGCGATCGCCGACGAGACGGTGGACTGGGACGAGCGTGCGCTGATCGACGCGCTACGCCGCCAGGCGCGTCACGAGGAGACGACGCGCTTTGACACGATCGAGTTCAAGCTCGACTGAGGGTCAGGCCTCGGCCGCGTACAGCAGCGGCACGACGTTGTCGGCATCGCCGGCGTAGCGCTCGAACGGCGCCACCGCGGCCGGCTCCTCGACCACCGCCTCGACCTCGACCGGGCGCAGCGTGCTCGCGCGCGCGACCTCGCCGAACAGCACCACGATGCGCGTCGCCACGAGGTCGGCGTCGTCCGCGCTCATCTTGCGCACCGTCGCCTGCACCGGCGACTCGCCCGGCAGCGGCGCGACGGCCTCGAGGCCGCGCAGGATGTCGAGGAACTCGCCGCGGAGGGGCGGCGGCAACTGTGCCGGATCGATCGTGCGCAGGTGTTTCGAGAAAGCGTTCGCAAGTCGTTGTTTAATTGGCGAAGATCTCGCCAATTCGAGTGTTGCGGCGTGGAGCTTTCCCCAGGCGCTCATTGTGGTGCAAACCCCGTCAGACACGCGCGGCGCAAGGCGGTAGACCGAACTTGCGCGTGAATCCTAAAGTGCTTTCTTAGATGCCGGCCGGCGACTTTATGGCGTCCGGACAAGCATCTAAGGGCGACTATAGTGCGGTTACGTGAAAAAGCAACGGGTTTTTCCAACAAATCCGTGCACACTGCTTGACAGGCGATTCGCCCTTCAAATTTCATGTGACGAACGCAGTTTCAGACGCAACTCTCTGACCCGTATCAGACAGGGATTTCAGGAGCGGCCAAACTGTGACGTGCGTCACGACCGGCCGCCGCGATCGGAGCGCCCATGAGCCGTGCCTTTGTGAAGGAATCGGAGGATGCCGCGAGCGAGTTCGACCTGCCCGAGCGCACGGTCAGCCCGCATCGCAACCTCGTGACGCCGAGCGGCCTCGAGCAGATCGAGGCCGAGGTGCGCCGGCTCGAGGGCGACCTCGCCGTGGCGCGCGCGGCGGGCGACCGGCCGGCCATCGCCCGCTGCCAGCGCGACCTGCGCTACTGGACCCAGCGACGCGCGACCGCGGAGGTGGTGCCGCCGCCGACGCGGCACGACAAGGTCCGGTTCGGGTCCACGGTCGTGATCGCGCTCGCCAAGGGCGGCGAGCGGTCGCTGCGCATCGTCGGCGAGGACGAGGCGGACCCGGGCGCCGGTCGCATCGCCTACGTGGCCCCGGTGGCCGCCCACCTGATCGGCGCGGCGGTCGGCGACCGGGTCGAGGCCGGCGGGCTCCGCGGTGAGATCGTCGCGATCCGCTGAGCGCCGACTTAAGTGCCCGCGCGTCGGCGCCCGCCCCGGGCGCTTGAGTC
>JAFEDP010000004.1 GCA_018241545.1 Pseudomonadota bacterium | reverse complement strand
GACCGCCACCGGCGCCTCGTTGTGGTCCGCAAAGTCATTCTGGCTGACTCCGCGAATGGTGATCGTGGTGGTTGCCTGCTGGCCGAATTGGAAGATCTTGACGCCCGGCACCAGCGCGCCCAACTGGTCCAGTGAAAATACGCCCAAGTTCTGCAGCTGATTGCCACTGTAGGCAGCGACCGAGATGCCGACGTCCTGGAGGTTCTGCTCGCGCTTCTGTGCAGTGACCACGATCTCCTCGATTACCTCCTGAGCCGTCGCCTGCAACGGCGAGACGACCAGGATCGCAACTGCAATGGCGATGCCCGCCTTGGTAATACTTTTCATCGTTGCTCCAGTCATCGGTTCCGTCCCCCCTGTTGTCTGCTGCTGCCACAGGCCAGCGCCCGTCGCGTGATGTCTAGAGTCGGACTCCACGTGTGATGCCACCGTCGATCGCGATCGATTCGCCCGTGATGGCGCCGGCGGCATCGGAGGCCAGGAACGCCACCAGGCCGCCCACCTCCTCAGGTTCGATCAGCCGCCTGATCGGTGTCTGCGAGACCCAGCCCGCCTCGACCTGCTGCGGCGTCACGCCGCGCGCCGCCGCCTGGCTGGCGAACAGCTCGACGATGTGCGGCGTGCGCACCACGCCCGGGTGGATCGCATTGATGGTGATGCCCGATGGGCCGAGCTGGTCGGACAGCGTCTTGGTGAGGTGGCACACCGCCGCGTTGCGCATGCCGCTGAGGGTCGCGCTGTCACGCCCGGTCAAGCCGCCGATGTTGATGATCCGGCCCCAGTGTCGCCGCGACATTCCGCCGACGAATGCGCGCGCGCAGCGGGCGTAACCGACCACCTTGGTGTTGAGGTCGCCGAGCAGCGCCTGTGCGTCCAGGTGGGCCACGTCGTTGCGCACCACGCCGCCCGGGTTGGCGGCACAGTTGACCAGGATGTCGACGCGCCCGTGGGCGGACTCCGCCCAGGCCGCGAGTGCATCCACGGAGGCCTGCTGGGTGGTGTCGGCCTCGTGCCAGGACACGCGCGCCTCGCCCTGGGTGGCCTGCGCCAGTTCGGATGCGGCCGCCTCGAGCGTCGCGCGCGTACGCGCCGCGAGCACGACCGTGGCGCCATCGCCCAGCAACCGGCGAGCGATGGCCTTGCCGATACCCATGCTGCCGCCGGTCACCAGGGCAACCTTGCCTGCGAGCGCCGAGTTCAATTGCGGCATCCCGAGCACTTCAGGGTGCTTCCACGGCCATGGCATCGGCATGCACGCGGGCCGCCGGCACTACGAGCAGGAGGCTTGCCACGAGGAACGCGACGGCCATGTGGATGACGGGCGTGAAGTTGCCGTCATGCAGCAGCGCGGCCGCGAACGCCGGTCCAAGGCCGCTGCCCACCGTCTGGATGCTGCCCATCGCGCAGACGATGCGCCCGCCCCTATCGGCGCTGGCGCAGATGCCGGACAGGAGCGGTTGGCAGAAATTCCAGCCGAGGTTGAACGCCAGCCCCGAAATGACCAGGACCGTCGAGGTGACGTGGCCGTTGAGCATCAGGAAGCTGGCCAGCGACACGGCGGCACCGCCGAGCAAGGGCCAGGTGCGTCCGCCATTGGCAGGCAGCGCCGCGGCAAGCAACGCACCGGCGATCCCCGCGACCGAGGACAGCGCGAGCGTCGTGCCGATCGTCTGGGGTGCGATGCCGTTCGCGTGTCCGATCCGCTCGAAGTAGCTCCACACCGCGCCCTGCGCGACGAAGTAGAGCAGTACGCCCGCGAGTGCCAGCAGGGCCATCGGCCAGTGGATCTTGAAGCGTGCCTCGCCCGGTTGCGAGGCGCCGGGGGGAGCCGCGGCCATCCACCGCGCAGGCCACAGTGAGAGACCGGCGATGATGCCAAGGGTGGCGAATACCGGTCGCGTACCGGCGAGTGCCTGCGCGCCGGGCAAGGCGAACAGAATGATCGCGCCAGCACTCAGTGCTGCGACCAGATACCAGGCAAAGGCCTTGTCCGGGTTACGTTCAACGCCGAGCGCCGCGAACGAGACGCCGATCGCGATCCCCTCACCCATTCCGGCGATGACCCGGGCGACCACGAGCGAATCGAAGCCGCTGCACGCCGCGGTCGCCAGACTACCGGCCGCCAGCAGCGCCAGCCCGACGAACGCCAGGCGGTGCCAGTCGAAGCGCGACAAGAGGAAGGTGGTCAGGCCGATGGCGACCGCGCTGGAGTTGATGTCCCAGGCCGCCAGGTAGCCGGCTTGCTGATCGGTCAGGCTCGCTTGCGCGGCCACCAGGCCAACGAACCCGGGCGAGATGAGGATCGTCAGGGCGCCGAGCGTCCCCACCAGGATGGCACTGGCCAGCGCGCGGTTCATCAGGGCATCTCCAGCACGAGCAGCCGAGGGCCGCGTTCGGCGAGCGCGGCCGCGAGCGCTGCGTCGAGCTCCGCGCGGTTGGACACCCGCGACGACGGCACGCCGTAGCCCGTGCCGATGGCGACCCAGTCCATGCGCGGCTCCTGCATCGTCGTCAGCTGCTCGCTGGCCTGCCCGCGCGTCGGGGCGCTGCCCGCGCGGGCCAGTTCGTGCTGCAGGATCCCGTAGCGGTGGTTGGCGGCGAGCAGGATGGTGATGTCGAGTCTTTCGCGCGCCATCGTCCACAGCGACTGGACGGTGTACTGCGCGCTGCCATCCGACTGCAGGCAGACGACGCGCGCGTCCGGGCAGGCGATCGCCGCGCCGATGGCGACCGGCAGGCCCTGGCCGATCGCACCGCCGGTATTGGTGAAGGCCGCGTGGCGCGCGGCCCGGTGCGCGCGCTGCAGGTAGGGCACGGTCAACGTCGAGCCTTCCGCCGAGACGAAGCTCCCGGCGGGCAGTCTGGCAACGACGACCTCGGCGACCGTAACGCCCGTCAGCGCAGCCGGGTCGACGGCGCCGGGCGGCTCGGCGGCGGCACGCAGGGTGCCGGTCCCGGGCGGCAGTTCCGCCGCCAGACGCCTGAGCGCCCCGACCACGTCCTCATCACCGAGCGCAATTGCCTTGTCCGCGGCGAGCAGCTCGCCGGGCAGGCCTTCGTAGCCGAAATAGCTGAGCGGCGCGCGCGCACCCGCCAGCAGCACGTCGCTCGCACCCAATTGCGCGAGGATGTCCTGCGGGAAGTACGCCAGGCGCTCGACTCGCGGCAGGTCGCCGCCGAGTTCCACGCGCGCCGGGTAGGATTCCATCAACAGCCGGCCACCCGTGGCCTGCGCCACGGCCTGCGCGGCCCGCAGCCCGTCGTCCGTCAGCGCCGCGCCGCCCAGCAGCAGAACCGGGGACACCGATCCACGCAGTCGCCGCACCAGCGCGGCCGTATCGCTGGTCGCGGGCACGGCACGCGCGGCAGCGCGCGGGGCCCCGGCCTGCGGGGCGGACAGTGACATCGCATCGCTCGGCGCGATCAGGGTCGCGATGCCTGGCGACCGGCCCTCTGCCACATCGAGGGCCTCCTCGCTGCAGGCCTGCACCTGGCCCGGCGACGTGATGCGGACCACGCGGTCGCTCATCGGTGCCGCGAGGCCGCCGATGTCGGATGCCAGCGGCGGATCAGAGGCGAGGTGCCAGGTGGCATGCTCGCCCACGACGTTGAGGACGCCCGAGCGGGCGCGTCGGGCGTTGTGCAGGTTGGCGAGCCCATGGGCGAGGCCCGGGCCGAGGTGCAGCAGCGTCATCGCGGGCTTGCCGCTGGCCCGGAAATAGCCGTCGGCAGCACCGGTGCACACGCCCTCGAACAAGCCCAGCACCGGGCGGATCGACGGGAAGTCGTCGAGCGCATGCACGAGGGCGAGCTCGCTGGTGCCGGGATTGGCGAAACACGCACCGACGCCGCGGCGTCGAAACGCCTCGAGCATCACGTGCGCGCCGTCCGCCAGCTGGCTCATGCGATCTCGCGGGCGATCGCGTCGAGGCCCTCGGCGAAGGTGCTGACCAGCAGGTCGAGGTCCTTGCGGCCGATGGTCAGCGGCGGTGCGAAGACCAGCGTGTCGCCCAGGGCGCGCGTGATCAGCCCCATGCCGAGCAGCTTCTTCAGCAGCCGCCTGCCGACTAGCGCCTCCTTCGGGAAGGATTCCTTCGTGGCGCGGTCGCGCACCAGCTCGATCCCCAGCATGAAGCCCTTGCCTCGCACCTCGCCTACGAGCGGGTGCTTGCCGACCGCCTCGCGCATCGAGCGCTGCAGGTGCGGCCCGAGCTGCGAGACGTTGGCGACCACGCCGTCGGTGTCGATCAGGCGCAGCGTGGCCAGCGCCGCCGCGGCGCCGACCGGGTGCGCCGAGTACGTGTAGCCATGGCCGAACAGTCCGGCGCGCGTCGATTCCGATTCGAAGACATCCCAGAGCTTCGGCGACACGTAGCACACGGACATCGGGAAGTAGCCGCTCGTGACGCCCTTGGCGGCGGTGATCAGGTCGGGCTCGAAGCCATAGCTCTGGCTGCCCCAGTAGGTGCCGAGCCGCCCGAACCCCGTGACGACCTCATCCGCGACGAGCAGGATGTCGTGCTTGCGCAGGATCGGCACGATCTCGTCGAAGTAGCCTTCCGGCGGCGGTATCAATCCGCCCGCACCCATGACCGGTTCAGCAAACATCGCCGCGATCGTGTCGGCGCCCTCGCGCGCGATCACCTGCTCGAGCTCGCGAGCGAGGTGGCGCGAGAACTCGCGCTCGTCCATGCCGGCGGGCGCATCGCGGTAGTGGTGCGGGCGCGGCAGGTGGATAAAGGGCCCGAGCGGCATGTCGAAATTGGCGTGCATGCCCGGCAGCCCGGTCAGGCTCCCGGTGGCCACGCCCGACCCGTGGTAGCCAGACCAGCGGGTCAGGATCTTCTTCTTCCTGGGGCGGCCAAGCAGGTTGTTGTAGTACCAGATGAGCTTCAGCTGGGTCTCGTTCGCGTCGCTGCCCGACACGCCGAAGAACACGCGCGCCATCTTCACCGGTGCCCGCTCGAGCAGTGCGGCGGCACACTCCGCCGCCACATCGGTCGACATGCCGTTGAAGGCGTGGAAGTACGCGAGCTTGCGGCTCTGCGCGGCGATCGCTTCGGTAATTTCCGTGCGACCGTAGCCGAGGTTGACGCACCACAACCCGGCCATCCCGTCAAGATACTCGTTACCCTGCGCATCCCGCACGCGCACGCCCTGGCCCTCGGCGATGACCAGGGGCCCGTCACGCATCAGGTCGGCGACGGACGTAAACGGGTGAAAGAGGGACTGCCGGTCCAGGTTGGAGATGGAGTTGTTTGTCATGTCATCCGCCCGCGCGTTGGAACTGAGAATCTATCGCGTTTCTTCAATGTACACACTGGTCTTTTTTTAAACTCATTGTTACGAATATCGAACTATAACGACGCAAGCCAGGCGGAAGGACGGTCGTCGTCGCCCCCTGTTACATCATGCGTGGCAGCACGTCGCCGCCGCGGGCCCGGTCGAACAGCCGGTGCTTCAGCGCGCCCAGTACGTGCAGAACGACAAGCGCGAGCAGGCTGTAGGCCGACCAGCGGTGCACGAGCTGGAACACCTCGAAATGCTGGTCGTTCTTCGGGAGCAGTTCGGGCAGCAGGATCCCGAAGAAATACACGCCGTCGCTCTGCGTGAACGAACTCGACATGCTGTAGCCCATGAGGGGCACGAACAGCATCAGCAGGTAGAGCGCCCCGTGGGCGGCCGTCGAGAGCAGCCGTTCCCAGCGGGCGAACACGCTCGGGGCAGGCGGCAACCGGCTGCCGCGGCGCACGACGTACCGGACCAGCACCAGGATCAGCACGACCATGCCGGCACACTTGTGCCAGGGGTAGAAGTGCTCGAACTTGGCCGGCACGGCATCGTCCATGCGCACCATCCAGGCCCCGGCGGCCAGCTGCCCGAAGATCAGGAGCGCCATCGTCCAGTGGATGATCCGCATGGCCAGCGGGTATTTCATGGGACCTCCGGCACGTGAGCTGCGATGAAGCGGGCCACCAGCTGGTTGAAGACCTCCGGCTGGTCATCATGGACGTAGTGGCTCGCGCCCGGCACGGTGGCGCTCGCGATATGCGGGTTCGTCGCGCTCATGCGCGCAACGGCTGCCTCCGGGCAGAAATCGGACTCCGCGCCGCGGATCACGAGCGTCGGGGTGGCGATCCGGGCCACAACCGGCCACAGGTCGACGATTCTCGACGGATCCGGATCCAGCCGCACGGCACTGATGCCTTCGGCGTCGTAGCGCCAGACCCATCGTCCGTTGGCGTCCTGGCGCATGCTCTCGGCCAAGCGCTCCTCGAGGGCAGCATCGCCGAGCGACGGCCGCCGCGCCCGCCAGTAGGCCTTCGCTTCCTCGCGCGTGCCGAACGAGAGCGGCAGCGACCTCATTTCCGCCCGGATGCGCTCGGCGCCCTCGCCCTCCGTCGAGGAACCTGGGGCGATGTCCTCGATGACCAAGGCGGCGACGCGTTTGGGATGACGCGCGGCGTAAACGTAGGCGGTCGTGCCACCCATGCTGTGTCCGAGCAGGACGAATCGTCGCAGTTCCAACCGGTCGACGAGGCCCTCGAGGTCGGCAAGGTAGGCGTCCGTGTAGTAGTTCCGGCCCGGATCCCAGTCGCTCTCGCCCCGCCCTCGCTGGTCGATCGCGACCAGGCGATAGCGGCCACCCAGCGCGGTGGCCAGCCTGCGCCAGGTGGCAGAGTAGCCGCGCAATCCGTGCAGCAGCACGATCGGAAAGCCGCTGGCCGGCCCCCACTCGCGACACAGCAGTCGCAGCCCGTTCACCTCGACGTGCGCGGCCCGCTCCGCGGGCGAGGACGAGTGTCCCCTCGAGCGTGCCGCGTCCACCATCAGCGCAACCCGTCCTTGCCGATGATGTCGGCCGTGGACGGCCCGCCGAGCCGCGCGTGCAACCGGCCGCGGGTGGCGACCACCACGATCACGACGACTTCGTCGGGTGCCGGGGAATCTGTGAAGGAGATGCTGAGCGTGTCGTAGTGGGAGCGCACGTAGAGCGCGTCCTTGTGGGCCAGCGGCACGTCGATGGTCGCACCCATGGCGGCGCGCTTCCCGGTCGAGGGAATCCAGGCCTTCCCTCCCCCCACGGCCTGACGGACGGGCTCGGCAAACGCGCTGGTCAGGAAGGCATTGCCGTGTTCGTACTCCCCCGCGGTGCCGACGAGTGCCGCCTTGCCGTAACTCTCGACGGCGCGGCCGGCGAGTCGCTCGCGCAGGCGCTTGCCGAATTCCGTTCCGAGCGCTGCCGAGGCCGCGATCACCGACGAGAAGTCGCCGGTGTATTGGCCGGCGTGGGGATTCACCACGGTAGCGGCAACAGCCACCTTCAGGAGGGTCGCTCCGTCCGCGGCCGCCCCCGATTCGAGGGCCAGCGTCTCCTCGGCGAAGGTGTACCACTTGCGGATGTGCAACCCATTGAAGTTCGCCGGACGCTGCGACATCGGAATTCCTCAAAGTCAACGATCAGCCTATCATTGCCTTTTTGTCTCGCTTTATCAACATTAGACGCCTTGCCGTCCGGGAGGCCGGAGCACGGTGCCAGCCACTGTTGACAGCAGTAAACAAACCACCACAATTGTTCCCCATGAGAGACAACGTAGATATCGGCAATGCCGTGGCGATGATGTCGTTCGCCACCGTGGTCAATTGCGGCAGCTTCTCGGGCGCCGCCCGCATGCTGAACTGCTCCAAGGCGGCCGTGAGTCGGCAGGTGGCTCGCCTGGAGGAACGCATCGGCATCCAGTTGCTGGTCCGAACGACGCGCCAGGTGTCGGTCACGCCGGCTGGCCAGGAGTTCTACACACGCTGCGCACGCATCGTCGATGAGGTTACCGAGACCAACCAGCTCATGGCCGGCATGCTCACTACGCCGCGGGGTGAGTTGAAGGTGAATGCGCCGGTCGTTTCGACGCTGTTCCGCATACCCGAAGTGATCCCTGGTTTCGTCAAGCGCTATCGCGACGTACGGGTAAATCTTTCGCTATCGGACAGCAAGGTCGACCTGCTGGCCGGCGGCTTCGACGTCGCCTTCTGGATGGGCGAGCCCTACGATCCCGCGCTCGATGCCGTGAGGCTGCGCTCGTTCGAGATGGTGGCCTGCTGCTCGCCTGAATACCGGCGCGCGCGCGGCCAGCCGGCAACGCCTGCGGACCTACGCGATCATGACTGCATCGTAGAGACCCACCTGTCGAAGCCTGGCGAGTGGCGACTCGCCGACAAACTTGAGGTGCAAATCGGCAAGCAGTGGCGCCTGATGTCCAACAGCGCCCGGATGAGCCGCCAGGCCATGCTGGCGGGCCTCGGCATCGCCTTCCTGCCGCGGTTCGTCGTCGAGGAGGACCTCGAGGCCGGACGACTGGTGCCGGTGCTGGCGCAGTACGTCACGGCCAAGCTCGAGTTCTACGTGATCTTCCCCAAGAGCCATTACCTGCTGGCCAAGGTGAAGGCCTTCGTCGACTACGTGACGGAGGAATTCGCCGATGAGCCGACGGCTCCGCCACGCATCGAGGCGCCGCGCAAGACGCCGCTGACGAAGACAAAGTCTAGGACGAAGCGCAGGCGCGGTGCCCGCGCCTAGCAGCGGTCAGGGTGCCGGCAGCTCGACGGGGTTCGCCTGTCCCTCGTTGCGGCCTAGCTCGCGAATCGAGGCGTCGCCGTGGGGCATCAGCTGGCAGAAGACCTCGAGCATGTGGCCGTCGGGGTCGAGGAAATAGACGCCGACAGAGACGCCGTGGTCCAGGATCTCCTGCACGCGCACGCCCTGCGACTTCAGAGCCTCATGCATTAGGGCCAGTCGCTTGATGTCCCCGCCGCAGTCGAGCTCAAGGCCGATGTGCTCGAATTCCCGACCCTGCGTCGACCCCGGCGCCGCCTTGAACAGCGCGATATCGTGGTCGAGCTCGCCAAACGAGAGGAAGATGCCGCCCTTGTAGGGGCCATCGCCTGCGCGCGCGGAAATCCGCATGCCGAGGACGCGGCAGTACCAAGCGGCCGATGCCTCCGGATCGCTGACGAACAGCACGATGTGCGCGATGCGCTTGACCCTCGGCAACTCAGACATGGGACACCACCTCTTCCTGGTCGGGCGCGGCCGCGATCCAGGTGACATCGGTGATCTCGCTGAACTCGCGCCATTCCTTGCGCCAGGTGCGTCCACCGTCACTGCTGCGGAACAGGTGGCCGAACTTCGTGCCGGCCAGCAGCTGCGTCGGGTCGGCCGCGTTGGCGCCGAGCGCCCAGAAGCAGGAATTGGGCTGCGTCGGCAGCGGCACCGGCCGGAACTCGCGGCCGCCGTCGGTCGACTTCAGCATTATCGACATCGTGCCCGGCGTGCCGTCGCTGACGCCGAGCAGCAGTTCGCGGTCGTTCCCCGGCAGCGGGAGCAGCACGCGCGAATAGTAGACGCCCCATCGCTCGCGCGCGACCGTCTCGTCCCAGGTCACACCGCCATCTTCAGAGCGGTGCAGCGTATTGACCGTCAGGGCAAGCACGACCTTCGGCGTGCCACGCAGGACCACGACGCTGTGGAGATCGGAATGCTTCACTCGACCTGGCGCGCCCGCCCGGTCGAGGCGATCCCAACTGTCGCCGCCGTCACGGCTGTGGAAGAGTCCACCCTCCTCGACGCCGACCCAGACATCGCGCGCATTATCCGGATCCACCGCGAGCGCCAGCATCCGCGGCCGGCTCACGCCCTTGCACTTCGGCGGCATCTCCAGCGGCAGCTTCGTCCAGGTGTGACCGCCATCCATTGAACGGAAGCAGGCCGCACGCGCGGGCGAACCCGTGCCTGCATAGAGGACCTGGGGGTCGGACGGCGCGACCGCCAGCTTCCACACTGCAAACCCGTCCAGGGCGCAGCGCACGCGGTGCCAGTTCACACCGCAGTTCTCGCTGCGATACAGGCCATCCTCCGCGCCGGCCAGCACCGTGTTCGGCGAGCGCGGATCGGCCAACAGGCAACGGACGGTCGCATCGAATTCGAGATCCTGGTTGATCGAGAGCCTGCGCCACGACGCGCCTTCATCGTGGCTGCGCATGATGGCCTGCCCAGCCGTTGCCACCAGGATCGTCCGCTTGTTCTCCATGTGTCCTCTCGCCCGAAGCCTATGTACGGTGATTGGTCGTTGCCTGGAGATCCCGGTCAGCTGACGTTGACCCAGACGCTCTTGACCTCGGAGTACAGCTCCATTGCCTGGCGCCCGTGTTCGCGGCCCCAGCCCGACTGCTTGTAGCCGCCGAAGGGCGAAGCGGGGTCGACCAGATTGAAACAGTTGATCCACACCGTGCCGGCCTTGAGGGCCGCGGCCATCCGATGGGCATTGCGGATGTTCTGGGTCCAGATCCCTGCCGACAGGCCGAACTCGGAGTCGTTCGCGTGCGCCACGAGTTCCTCGGGATCCGACCAGGGCAGCGCGGTGAGCACAGGGCCGAAGATTTCCTCGCGGGTGATCTTCATCGTCTGTCCCGCATCCGTGAACACCGTCGGCTTGAAGAAGTAGCCGTCGTCGAACCCCTCGGGACGCGTGCCGCCGGTCACGAGTCGCGCACCGTCCGCCTGTCCGGACTGCACGAAGCCGTTGACCCGGTCCCACTGCTCCTGCGAAATCAGGGGGCCAAACTCGGACTGGGGATCGAGGCCATTGCCGATGCGCAGCTTGCGACCGGCGGCGGCCACGCCCTCCACGATGCGATCGATGCAGCTGCGATGGGCATACAGTCTGGACCCGGCCGTGCAGGTCTGTCCCTGATTGAAGAAGATCCCGGCGGCGATGGAAGCCACGGCCGCATCGATGTCGGCATCCGCGAATACGACCTGGGGCGACTTGCCGCCGAGCTCAAGCGACACCTTCTTGAGGTTGCCCGATGCGGCGCGCACGATCTTCTTGCCCACCTCGGTTGAGCCGGTGAAGGCCACCTTGTCAACGCCGGGGTGCTCGACCAGCGCGGCGCCGGTTTCCCCCATGCCGGTGACGACATTGATCACGCCCGGCGGGAACCCCGCCTCGAGCGCCAATGCGGCCAGACGCAACGCCGTCAGCGGCGTCTGCTCGGCGGGCTTGAGCACCACAGTGCAGCCAGCGGCCACCGCCGGGGCGATCTTCCACGCCGCCATCGACATCGGGTAGTTCCACGGCACGATCAGCGCGCACACGCCCAGCGGCTCGCGCGTGGTGTAATTGAGAATCTGCAGGCCGCCGCGCGGGGAGACCGGCAACGTCTCGCCGCCGAACTTCGTGGGCCAGCCCGCGAAATAGCGAAAGGTCTTGATCGAGCCTTCGATCTCCACGAGACGCGCGAGATGCGCCGGCTTGCCGTTGTCCAGGCACTCCAGCACGGCCAGTTCCTGGGCATCGCGCTCGATGAGGTCGGCGAGCCGCAGCAGGAGCTTCGTACGGTCCATCGATGAGATGCGCGACCAGGCCGGATCCTCGAACGCGCGGCGCGCCGCGCGCACCGCGAGGTCGACATCGTGCGCGTCAGCCCACGCCACCTGCCCAAGCGGCTGGCCCGTTGCGGGATTGAACGTCGCGAAAGTCTTGCCGGACTGTGCCGCCTTCCACTGGCCGCCGATCAGCAGTTGCCGCGGATGTGCCGCCAGTTCCTTCTGCAGTCTCTCGGCTGTGGCGGTGTTCGGATTCGCGGTCACTGCGGGCACTCCTGGAACGACGGTCGCGGCCTTGGCTGGGCGGAGCCATGGTACATTGACAAGACAATGCTTTCCATTATTGTTTATTGTTCCACTTACAAGACAGTATAGCCGCAGTGAAGAACCCTCACTTATCTATGTCCGACGACGGTGCTGAACTCGCAGCGGCGACGGCACTGGCCCGAGCGCGATTCGACGACCGGCTGCCGTGCCTGCCCGGCGGATGGGTGCCGGCCAACATGGAAGCCGCTTATGGCGTCCAGAAGCGGGTGCGCGCGCTGCGCGGCCAGGGCATCGCAGCCTACAAGATCGGCATGACGAACGCGGCCGCGCAGCAGGCCAATGGGCTGGCCGAACCGATCGTGGGCTGGCTGGATTCGGCGTCGGTGCTGCCCGACGGTGCGGCCCTCGCAGGGGCCGCAGCACGGAAGCGCTGGGTGGAATCCGAAGTGATCTTCCGAATGGCAGCCGACGTCCGCGAGCTGCGGCCCGAGGGCGCCATAGAGGCTGTCGCTCAGGCGATCGGCTCCGCCCATGCCGGGATCGAGGTGTGTGACTCGCGCTTCGTGGACACCGACGCCCAGCCGGCCGTCAACATCGTTGCCGACAACAGCAACGCGAGCGTGATCGTCATCGGCGCCGCGCTGCCGCGCCTGCCGCCTCCCTTGGAGGTGACACTGACTTGCGGTTCAGCTCCGCCGGTCACCGGCTGCACCTCAGCGGTGCTTGGCGATCCGCTAGGCTCGCTTTGCTGGCTCGCCCGTTGGCTGCAGCAGCGCGGCGAGACCCTGCGGGCGGGCCAATTCATTGCCACCGGCACCTGCACTGGCATCATCGAAGCAGGCCCAGACGACCGCTGCGAAGCGCGCTTCGGCGACCTCGCCTCTGTGGAGTGTCATTTCTTACCCTAGTTGCTACCTGCAGGAACCCTACCCATGAGCATGGATCTTGGCCTCGACGGCAAGGTTGCCCTCGTCACCGGCGGCAGCGTAGGCATAGGCCGGGCGGTCGCCGAACAGCTGGCGGCCGAGGGCGTCGCCGTCGTGATCGCCGCGCGCACACGCGAGACGCTCGAGGTGGCAGCCGCCGACATCCGCACCCGCACGCACGGCCGCGTGCTCGCGGTGCCCGCCGACACCTCGCGCTGGGATTCAGTCCGTGCGCTGGCGACAGCGACAGCGACCGAGTTCGGTTCGATTGACATCCTCGTCAACTGCGCGGCTACTCCTGGCGGAGCCGTGCGCAACAACATCGAAGAAGCCGACGAGGATGCGCTCCTTGCGGACATCAACGTGAAGCTGCTGGGCTACTTCCGCACGATCAAGGCTGCCGTGCCCTACATGCGCAAGGCCGGCTGGGGACGCATCGTCAACGTCGGTGGCTTGACCGCCCGCAATACCGAAGCGCTCAGCGGCATGCGCAATGCGGCGCTGGTCCACCTCACGAAGACGCTGTCGGACCAGCTCGGCCCGCACGGCATCACGGTGAACATCGTGCACCCGGGCGTGACGCGCACCGAACACGTCGAGAGTTGGTTTGCGGACATGGCCCGGAAGGAAGGGATCACGTACGAGGCGTTCGTGAAGCGCGAGGCCGCCGACCCGGCAGCGATCCGCCGCATGCTGGAAGTGCGCGAGGTCTCGGACATGATCGCGTTCCTCGCTTCGGCCCGCGCCAGCGGGATCACCGGCGAATCGATTGCCGTGGACGGTGGCCTCTCGAGGGCCGTCTACCTGTAGCGCTGCGCATCTCGCTCCGACTGTTCGCGACCGCGACACTGCTCGAGGGAGCGGTTCGCCATCAGTTGCGGACCCGCTTCAAGGCGACGCCGCCGCCCTTCGAACTCATGGCCCAGCGCCATCCCGAGTGACGCACCTCAAGCTAGGCGAGCTGTCGCAGCGCCTAATGGTGATCCGACCGAAATCACCAGAATCACGGACATGCTCGAAAAGAATGGCTCAATCATGCTCGCCGAGGATCTCAAGGATGGGCGGGCCTGTTACGTCGCGCTGAGACACGTGGGGCCAATTCAATTCCGCGCGATGGTCTCGCAACACGAAGACCGAATCTTTGAGATGTTTAGCGGACTCATCGGGGCGGAAATGCGGCGCTTGGTCACCCTGCTCGGTAAGGCCCGCGATACCGCACGGCGCATTGCCGCCCGGCGCTTAGGATCGGGCCGGCTCGTGGTCGCGGCTCGGCTATCGGCGCCGACGTCGCCGCGCCGCGCGGCGAGGAAGTGCGGTCGTTGCCGGAGAATCCCTCACAGCGATGTGCTCGCCGCCTCGGTCAACATCGGCACACACTTCGCGAGCGCCGGTGCCCGGCCGGCGCGCGGACGGGTCAACATTACGGCAGCCAGCTCAACGCCTCACCCAATTGGCATCCGTCTCCAGACCGGGCGACGCGCCGCAAGCAATGTCGTTGTACCCATGCCGCGTCTCGTGTTGTCCCGCTTCGCGGCCTATTCGCTGCGCTCAGACTTGCACGAATCCTCGGCCAGACCCGAGTGGCCTTGTCGTCGCCGTTTACCGATCGTGACGATCAGCGCCGAGATCCAGTGAAACGTCCTGTTGGCGACCAGGGAGCGGTCGCGGGGTTCAGAACCGGAGGGTGCACTCCGAAGTGGCTCCCGTGGTTCGCTGCTGTCCTTCTGGCCCAGAGGAAGAGGGATCCCCAGGGCACCCGGAGTCCATGGCACGTATCGCCGGCTTCCTCCGCGGGGCAGCGCGGTCATCCGCCTGCTCAAGAAGGTGTCTGGAATTCCACGCCTACCGTGCTCGGCTGATTCATATCGAGGCGAGGCTGGCCGACGGAGTCCACGACAATCGAGGACGGTCTGGAAGATCCGGAGCAGTTTCGGGTCGATGTCGATAGCACGCCCGAGCGTTACCCTCTGCTGGCCCATTAAGATCAACCTCCTTTCCAGGTCCATAGATCAAGTCTTGGCGCCGTGTTCTCTGGCTGTCTGCCCTGGAGGACAGCGTCCGCATTGATCACAATAACGCTATGGCGTGGGCAAAGCTTGCGATCACCTATGCGGCGCAGAAGAACAACCAGAGAGCGCGGGAGGCGTTCGAACAGGTACGTACGCTAAATCCGAGCCTCGCAGACAAACTGAGGGGCAATCTCAAGGGGATAGTCAACTAGGTCCTGTTAACACTCGGTCAAAGCCGCCTCGCCGACTATTTGGGTCTTGTAGCGAGTGTGAGTTCCTGCTAATTCTGCCGGTCGCATTTACGACACTTGGACTTCCTTGTAGACCCACAATGAGCAAGAGGCCGTTGATTCCAGCGACTTGCAGTTTGACGCACCGACAACAATTCGAAGCATTCCGATCGTGAGCACGCGTGCGCTGAACGCCTCCTAGTTGCAGGACGGTACTCGTGGCTGCCGTTGGCATTCAGGGATCCGCGATTAATCCCGGAAATGCAGGGTCGGGCACATCACAAGGAGAGGATGCGGTCTCACAGCACGCCGGGTTGCTGCACTCCAATTTCCAGGTTAACGACACGATAGAGAAGCACACTTGTTCTTTTGCGACACTTCGCGGGCTGCCACAGCGAGGGTAGCTGGTGATTGGCAAGTGCAGCATTTCTAGGCCTTTCACACCCTCTGCCGAGCGACATCAACTGACGACAGCGCCGACAGAATTATGAGAAACCCACATACGGATACGGGAATGTGCGGCGTCCATAGTCCGGATAAGGGTACTTATCCGGACGATGCAGAAGCCGTACCCGTAACCGCAGCTTCCGCCGCCGCAAGCGCGCCCTCCAGATATCCGGCGAACGCGGCCGCCACTTCGGTTCCTGCAAGTATGATCCGCTCGCCCCACGGGGCTGGGAACCTGATCGGACGATAGTTGGGATGGCTGTTGTCGTCGTGGTGATCCGCCATGGTTGCGGTGAAGGGTTCGCGTATCCAGTCCTGGATGATGACTTCGCGCGGCGGCGCTGCGTCCGCTCCAAACAGCGTGCGGAGCTGACGCGCCACCAGCGACCGTAAGTCCGCTCGCGGTGTTGCGCGCAGGGCTGGCGGCCACGCGAAGAAGCCGAACAGGGCTGCCTCGGCGGCGCCGGGAAGGCTTGCGTCGTGAATTTCTCCCAGCGGTCCGGCCTGACTGAACGCGCCACCGGATAGGCCGCTATCGCGCCAGACCGGTCGATCATAGAGTGCGAGCGCCTTGGCCTGGCCGGCCATCCAGCCCGGCGCTGCGGCAAGAACTTGCTGCACCGCCAGCGGCAAGGCAGGGATGATCGCGAGCTGCCCTACCAGCCGCGGCGGCATTGCGAGGACCAGCCGCGGGGCATGAAGCGTTAAGGCGCCGGCAGGGGTCTCAACAGTAACTTCAACGCCAGCTCCGGTCAGCACGACGCGCCGGGCTACGTGTTCCAGCCGCACGACCGTCGGTGCGAGGCCCGAAGCCACGGCCTCTACCAGTGCCGTGACACCGCCTACGATTCGCATGCTCGGTGGCTCCTGTGCGAAGCCGTGCGACAGGCGTTGCGTGCGCCCCGAGTGGTCCTGATAGACGAAGTCGCCCGCCGCCGTCTGCTCGATCAATATCAGCCCCGCCTCCCGCGCGGCTTGCGCGACCCGCGGCTGGATCGCGGGCCAGATCCAGGCAGGGCCGAGATCGTAGGCACCGGACCGGGTGCGGTGGCTTAGCACTCGCCCGCCGACGCGCGCGCGTGCTTCCAAGACAACGACATCAGCGCCACTCGCCGATGCTCGCCGCGCAACCGCGAGACCGGACAGTCCGGCGCCGATGACGATCAGATCGGCCACCGGGTCTCAGCCGAGATGGCCGCTCTTACGATAGAGCAGTGCCCCGCTATCGCTCGCGATCGTCAGGACACTTCCCGGTGGTCGACGGAGCCAAGCGCCGGCACGGTGGACGGCTCCATCAATCAGGGCGCCACCCTCAACCAAGTAGAGTTCGACGCCATGCGCCCACACTTCGGGTGGGCCGCGATAGCCGGGCGCAAGACGTAACATGACGACCCGCTCCCACGGCGCCTCAAGCAGCACCGCTTCCCGCAGACCCTGCCCAAGATCCCGCCACAGCGTTGGATCGCGCGTGTCGAGGCGAATCGCCTTGGTTTCCTCGGAAGGCATCTGCCGAAGCTTCACTAGAATCACTGCCCCCGGCCCACTCGATGGCCGATGGCTCGAACCGGGCGGGTTCCGCACGTAGAAGCCGGCCGGAAAATCCCCGGTCTCATCGGAGAAGACGCCCTCCAGCACCAGGAATTCCTCCCCGGCGCCGTGAGTGTGCGCGGAAAAGGCTGAGCCCGGCGCGTACCGAACCAGCGACGTGGCACGGGCGATTTCGCCGCCATCGCGCTCCAGCATGCGCCGTTGTACTCCGGCCATTGGTGAAGCAACCCAGCTGAGCTCGGCGCTATCGACCGTTGCCGGGTGAGTAAGATCGGCGTTCAGCTGCACGGGTGGGATGGTCCGGCGAAAGCATCGGAATCCATGTTAGCCGTGCTACAAGCGTCTGGCCAATTGCGGCCGGCCCGGGTATCGATCTCTCTATGATTTTGTCTGCGACTGTCGCGAATTGATGTCGGCGAGTCGCGGCCCACAGGCGTTTTCAGAGCTTACGCGCGGGTCGATGAATATGGGCGGGCGCGCGCCGACGTGCTGCAGGACCTCGAGGCCGATTCGCTTCGAACGCATCTTGGGAGCATACAGCGCCGCGCCGCGCAGGAGATCAACGATCCTGCCGGCGACAACATCGATTATCGCGAGAATAGTCGCTACTACGTGGACCATACCAGCCTGGCGTTCGAGCTGACTCGCCGGCGGCCCACCGTAACCTCGCACCGGAGGGTGCTCGGACCTACTTGGGTCGGTGCAACGCACAAAGCTTGTTCCCATCGGGGTCACGCACATAGGCGAGATACATGGCGCCCAGCTTGCCCTCACGGAGACCAGGGGGATCTTCGATTGATCGCCCGCCGTGGGCAACCGCCGCGTCATGGAACTGCCGTACTTGCTCCGCTGAACTGCACCTGAAGCCAATGGTCCCGCCATTCGCCGGCGTCGCCGGCTCTCTGTTGATCGGCTCACTGATGCAAAGGGTTCCTCCGTCGTGCCGGTAGAAGAGGCGGGTCTGCCCAGTGGAATTCTGGTTCCGCAGGGGTTCTCCTATCCCGAGTACACCGAGGACGGCGTCGTAGAAGCGCTTTGAGCGCTCGATGTCGTTTGACCCCACCATCACGTGACTGAACATCCAATATCTCCTAAATCGCCGAGGGTTGCTGTGATTGAGGATTTGCGGATACTGCGAGCGCAAGCGCTCCGTACCATTTAACGAGAAATGTGAGCGCCTCGCGGGATGCCGAGCATCTGTGGCAACAGCGTCGATGGCACTATTTGCGTCTCTACTGCTCCAGTCCGGAGTCAGATCTTCCAATGAGCGAAGCTACGCCTAATACCCTATCGGGTCGCGTGGCTCCGGCGCTCGCGACACGCGGGGTCGACACACTGAGCGCCCGCGGCCTACTCCACTCGATCATGACGCGTCCAGCGGCCGGCGTCACGTCGATGCCACTGGCTGCGGCATCGAGCGAAGCACCGCGAGCGCGCCGTGACCTCGAGCACCGTGCGCCGCCCGGCTAAGCGACGGCTTGGCCGAACGCCAATCCGAGCCCCAGCCGGTCTGAGTCGGATGGAGCCGCTCTAGGCATCCGCCGCGAAATCAGCTGTCTGCTGACGCTGTGGCGCCGCAGCAAATGGCCAGGTCGACTCTCGTATGTTTCACATACCCGCCAGGCACGACCGTGTAATCAATCGCCCCAACTCCCGGTCACCTTCTGGCCAACCCTCGGAGGCCCGATGCGCGCGACTGCCCTTCTTCTGACAGTGTTCATTCTGCTCGTTCCTTCCGTCGGGACGGCCGGCGTTCCGAACGACCCTGCGAAGGTCACGCCTCTCGCGGCAGGAATTACTATTCCGGAGTTCTCGGTCCGCAATGCCGACAATTCGATCAGACACTTCGACGCGCATGCCTTTCCTAGGCCCGCGGTGCTGATCTTCTACCGAGGCGGCTGGTGCCCCTACTGCAATCGGCACCTCGGCGCCATCAAGCGAGTCGAGGGCGAGATTCGGCGCCTGGGGTTCGATCTATTGTTCCTGAGTGCCGACCGGCCGGAAAGGCTGTATGCGTCGCTGAGCGAGCCAAACATCGATTACACGCTTCTGTCGGATGCCGAAATGCAGGCCTCGCGCGCCTTGGGAATCGCCTACCACCTCGATAATGCGTCAATGGCCAAGTACGGCGAGTACGGCGTCGACCTCGAGGCGGCCTCTGGCCAAACCCACCACGAGCTTCCCGTTCCAGCAGTGTTTATCGTCGATACCCAGGGCGTGATCCGCTTCGTGCACGCAAACCCGGACTACACGACCCGCATTTCGCCTGAAGACCTCTTGGCGGCTGCCCGCCGCGTCGCAAACGGCCAGCCGTGAGCGCCACCCGCCTGGCTGCTGCCATCCTCGCTGCTGAAGCGTGAAGTCGGCGGCGACTTCCGGGTCATCTATGCGCGGCCTTGGGAGGACGAGGAGAGCGACGTCGCGGAATCCACGGAATTCCTCGACGAAGGGGCGACGTCGACGTGCTCACGCGAGGCTGAGTTCGAGGCCACGGACGAGGCGCCAGACGGGTAGCGAGCCAGTGGCTCGACCTGTGGTGACAGGCGTCTCTAAGTCACATCGGGCGGCAACCTCGCAATGGACGGAGTCTCGACGCGTACAGGAAGCCGTATCCTGGCCACACAGACCCTCGCCGCTACTTCGTCTTGTCGTTCGGATCGGGCCGCCCGACCGCGGCCGCGTCGAGCGCCTGCAACAGCCTCCAGCGGGCAATGCCGAACCCTGGCGGATCGCTCGTCGCGGCATTGATCGCAATCACCACGTCGTCCTTGGGATAGATGGTCACGGATTGACCGTAGGCGCCCACGGCTTCGTAGCCACCGTCCTGGCGCACCCACCAGAACCAGCCATAACCGGAGCCGCTGTCAGTGGCGGGCCACACCGGGGTGCGCGCCTCATCGATCCAACCAGCAGGCAGCACGGCGCCCGCAGGACCCGTACGGCCCTTCGCAATGAACAAACCAAAGCGGGCGTAGTCCCGTAGCGTCGCTGAGATGCAGCATCCGCCGCGCTCGATGCCCGTCTTGTCGAGCACCCAATTGGCATCCGCCTCCATGCCGGCGGGCCGCCAAATCTTGTCGGAGAGGTAATCAGAGACTGTCCGCCCTCTGAGCACGCGGGACAGAGCGATGGCAAGCAGGTCCGCGTTGATGGTCTGGTATTGCTTAACGGTGCCCGGCGGATGTGCTCGAGTCAGCTTCATCGCGTAGCTGACGATCGGTGGGCGACCACTAATGATCTCGCCCTCGTCGGTATGAGCGAAGTCCGAGGTCGGGTCGGTGGTGCTTTCGCTAAATCTGAGCCCGGAGCTCATGCTCATGAGGTGTCGGAGGGTGACACCTTCGAACGCGGGGACCGACTTCAGCTCCGGAATGTAGCGGCTGATAGAGTCGTCGACCGATCCAATCAGCCCGTCCCTGATGGCCGCACCGACCAGTGTCGAGGTGATCGATTTGGCAACCGACGCCGAGAACCAGCGATCCTTCGCCGTGCGGCCATGGGCGTAGCGTTCCAAGGTGATACGTCCATGATGTAGGGCGATGACACCGGTGACGCGATTCTCATCCATCAACTGGTCGATGGTGAGCCTTTCGCCGTCGAGTGGCACGATCGGATCGATCGGCTCGTCGTTCGGCAGTTCCAAAATTGCGGCGCCGCGCCGAACGACGCGTACCGAGAACAGCTGATCGAGATGCTTAAAGTTCGTGATGGTCTGATCAGGCGTCCAGCCAAGCATAACGCCAATCGGGTCTGCCGCCTCGAGGGAGGCCCGGGCGGCTCGCGGCCCGTTCGGCTGCATCTGCAACGTCGCCGACGCGCAGCTGGTAACGACGACCAGCGTAAAAAGGGCTACAACGAATCGCATGGCTGGATCCCCGCCGCAATTACGACGACCTCGGCCCGGCGGCTACGGACCGGGCCGCTACTGAGAGCCGGGAACGCCGATGGAATATCAATGACGTTTGCCGATCGCAAGGCAATCCCTGACCGATCCTGATCGACCGGCTTCGCGATGTCGAACCGAGGCCCGGCGGAAGGCGACGAGCGAGCCCCCCCTGAAGATGACAGGGCCACCCGGCGAACCACTCTGCGCGGTTGGCCGCTACCCGCAAAGGCGGCAGCACTGCGCGGGAAGGACATTCCGAAGTCGCACGGCTCTCTCGGCACCGGCAGCCGAGGCTCCATTCCTTCCGATCCAGCATTCGGTGCAATTCGTGCGCGAGATGGTATGTTCTACGGCGTCACGAACTATCGGGGCAGGCTGGCGACCTGGGAACTGCGCATCGAATGACGTCGAACAGATCAGCCGACCCATGATTTCTTCGCTAACGTGAGACGTCGGGAGATCATAAAGGCATCTCCCATGGTCTGCTGACGGTGATTGGTGAATGACCTTCGCCAGTCGCCAAGCGACCAGAATTGTCGACGGCATTGCCAGCGATGGGAGAGCCCCGCGCCAGGTGCGGGGTCGGGGGGGGCATGGCCCGAATACTAGTCGTTGAAGACGATCCGGCGCTTGCCCGTGGGGTTGTGGCGTTGCTGCGCGCGGACGGCCACGCAACCGACGCGGTCTCCGAGGGGCGGTCCGCGCTGCTGCTCGCCAGCAGCGAGTCCTGCAGCCTATACATAGTCGACATCGGCCTGCCGGATGTTTCCGGCTTCGATGTCATTCGCCGGCTGCGCGCGCGTGGAGATCGAACGCCAATCCTCGTCCTGACGGCCCATGACCGCATCTCCGAGCTCGTCCAGGGGCTTGACCTCGGCGCCGACGACTACCTCGTCAAACCCTTCGACCCGAGCGAATTGACGGCACGCATCCGCGCGCTGTTGCGCCGCAATCACGGCGATCCGAATCCGCAGGTGACCATCGGGCGACTCACCATTGACCATGCGCGCCGAACCGCCGAGGTCGCCGGCCGCCCGCTGCACTTGCGGCCGCGGGAATGGGCGGTTCTCGCCTGCCTGAGCGCGCACGCCGGGGAAGTCGTGCCCAAGCAGAAGCTGCTGACGGAGGTGTTCAGCTTTGACGACGACGTGGCTCCGAATGCCGTGGAAGTCCACGTCGCGCGCGTGCGTCGACAGCTCGAGCCGGACGGCCCGATCATCAGGACGCTTCGGGGACTGGGCTACATCCTCGACCGGGCCTAGGCGCGAAGCCCCCGATGTTCCGCGCTTCGATCACCAACTTCATGACCGCAGCCCTCGCCGTCCTGATGGCCGGGCTCTTCGTTGCGGTGCTGATACTTGCGATCCGGGACTGGAACAGCTTTCAGGTGGCGGTGCGGATTGACCGGCTGACGGACGTCGACCGGGCCTTGTTCGATGCTCAGGTCGCCGCGCGGGCGCAGGTCCCGATCAACAGCATGGCGCTACTCGAGCGCGAGGATCCTCGTCCGGTCATCGAGGCCAGTGCCCGCGAGACCGCGCGTAGCCTGGCAGCCGCGCTCGCCGCCTTCCGCAGCGTAAACGTCGCCGGTCACGAGGCGCTCGAATCGGAGATTCAATCCGACTGGAATCGCATGAGCGCGCTGACGCAGGAAACGCTCGACCAGGCAAAGCTGCCGCGCTCAGGCCGCAGCCTGATCGCTCTCGACTCGTGGCGGTCAAGCATTCATGAACTGATCACGACGCTGAGTCTCGCATCGGCTTCCGTGCACGGAATCGTGCGCATAGGCGACGGGCGCATTGGCGAGCTGGTCGAAGTGCGGGAAACCGCCTGGGTCATTCGCGATCGCTACGGGCTGCAATGCTCCGGCCTTCGCCCAAGCGTGGAGGCCAATGCGCCGCTCGCGGCATCCGTTCGTGACACGTGGATCGGCGACCGGGCGGTGTACCTCGCGGCCTGGACGAACCTGGATATGCTGCTCTCGGATCCGACGTCATCGCGAGAACTCCAGCAGCTCGCGACGGCCGCCCGGCGCGGAACGCAGGCCGCGCAGGCCCAGATCGACCGCGTGGTGGAGCAGCTGGGCCGTGCGCCGCGCGCGCCGGTATCGGGGTCGCAGTGGACCAGCCTGTGCGACGCGCCGTTCGCAGCAGTCCTGGCTGTCGCGCGCCAGGCGCAGCAGGAAGCGAGCGACCGGGCGGAGAAGCTGCGCGGCGAGTCATTCCGTATCCTGCTGATCGCTGGCGCCGACCTCACGGCGGTCGTCGCCTTCGGAATCGCCGCCCTCGTCACCGTGCGCCGTCGCTTTGCGCGGCCGATGAGGCACCTCACCGCGAGCATCGATCGGTTCAGCCGGCGGGACTACTCGACCCCGGTGCCCGGCATTGAAAGCCCCGATGAGCTCGGCAGCATGGCGAACGCGCTCGAGACATTGCGCACGGGGGCGCTCGAGGCGGAGCGCCTGCAGCTCGCGATGAATCGCTTTACGTCGGACGCGTCCCACCAGATGCGCACGCCGCTCGCGATCCTGCGCAGCCACATCGCGGTGCTCGAGTCGCAGATCGGCGCGGCTCACCCTGCGCATGCATCGCTGGTCGATGTGCGCGAGGCTGCCGATCGCCTGCAACGGCTCCTGATTCAGCTTCTCAAGCTCGCGCGGGCCGAGGCCGCACAGGCCGAGGAGGCGGAGTCATCCGACCTCGCGGAGATCGTCGCCGACACTGCCCGCGAGTACGCACAGCAGGCGAAGGGTGCCGGCGTGGAGCTGCAATTCGAGTCGGACGGCCTGCCGTGTTCCACGCGATTGAGCCGCATCGTGATCCACGAGATCCTGTCGAATCTGATCGACAACGCGATTCGCTATAACCGTCCGGGCGGGCGCGTAATCGTGCGGCTGCGCCAGGAGCGTGACGCGGCGATCGTGCTCGAGGTGGAAGACAACGGCCCCGGCATCCCGGAATCGGAGTGGCCTCAGGCGCTGACCCGCTTTTATCGCATGCCGCGGGACCAGGCCCGGTCGGGCAGCGGCCTCGGCCTTGCGATCGTGGAATCCCTCGTGTCGAGTCTCGGAGGTCGCCTGACGCGAGCGCCGGAAAGCGACTCGGGAGGCCTGACTGTCCGCATCGTGATTCCACGCGCAAGCCAGGCGGGGCGTCACGCGCCATGACGTGCCATTGACCCGCGGCGGACGCCTGCAGTGCCTAGCGAGGTGCGCATTGGGTGAGCCGCTACGGCGCCCGTGATGAGAGCGTGCGATCTTAATTAACCGCTTGACCCTCGGACGCGCGCGTGGCGATCAAGGTTGCCTGAAAGCGTCCTGACAGGTCGGCTCCCCCAAGCTCAAATGCGGTTCGGCATCGCTCAGCGAGCCGTTCCGCAAAGAGCTCTACAACCACTCGAGGGGGAATACGATGGAATTTCGCCGCCATCCTCTGGGCCGTCAATCTGCGCGACCTGGATCCCGCCGGCCATCTGCCCGATTCGCGTTGATTGTCGCCGTGTCGGCGGTGCTCGGAACCTCCTGGGCGGCAGCCGACCCGACGGACACCCCGGTTACCGGGGGTGCAAAGAGCGACACGGCCAGCCTCGAGCCGATCGTCGTCACCGGCTCGCGCATCGCGCGCCGGGACTATGAGGCGGAAAGCCCAATATCGACCGTCAGCAGCGCAGCGATCGCCGCGGCCGGCCAGCCATCGCTCGATCGCGCGATCGGCCAGGTACCGCAGTTCGAGGCCGCGCAGGGCGCGGCCGAGGTCGGCGACGTGCAGGGCGGCATCGGCTTCGGCGGCGGCGCATCCTACAGCGACCTGCGCGGCATCGGCCGCAACCGGTCGCTGGTGCTGATGGACGGCCGGCGGCTGATGCCCTCGACCCCGGACGGGGCCATCGACCTCAACACCATCCCGATGTCGATGATCGACAGCGTCGAGGTGATCACCGGCGGCGCCTCGGCCGCCTACGGCTCGGACGCCATCGCCGGCGTCGCCAACTTCAAGCTCCGAAAGCACTTCTCCGGCGCCGAACTGAACGTGGAGCACGGAGCGAGCACCTACGGCGACGCCGGGACCACGCAAGTAAGCGGCATCCTCGGCGGCAAGATCGACGACGGGCGCGGCAATGCCCTGCTGGCGTTCGAGTTCTCGCAGCGCGACGAAGTGATGGGTTCGCAGCGCTCGTTCTTCACGCAGCCGTCGGTGCGATTCCTGGGCCGGCCGCCGGAGGGAATGATCTACAAGGGCGGCTTCGGCGCCGGCGCGACGGGGCCGACGATTGACGCGGTCAACGCCGTCCTCTCGGGCTACCCCGGCACGACGCCGTACGCGGGCACCGGGATATACAACGGTGGTATCGGCGTGAACACCGACGGCTCGATCTTCACGACGGTCGTCCCGGGCTCTCTCGGCTGCGCGCAGAACTACAAGGGCGTCGGCAGCGTGGTCGGCGACCAGATTTCGCCGAGTTGCACGCAGGCGGGCGTCGTGCTCGGAAACTACTTCGCGGTGCAGGTGCCGCTGACCAAGTACAACGCCTTGGCCAGCATGGACTACAAGCTCGGCGACCACGTGACCGCGTACGGGCAGTTCAACTTCTCGCACTCGAGCGCCCTGGACGCCACCAGCCCGGGAAGCACCAAGACCAACAACAGCATCGAGCTGTACATCCCGGTGGCCAATCCGTACGTACAGGCGAACCCGGCGCTGCTGTCGCTGATCAACTCGGCGTACGGCGGCACGGCGCCCGCCAACGCCACGTTCGGCTATTCGAAGCTGATGTACGGCTGGGGCAATCGCGTCCAGACCTTCGACTATGACGTGTGGCAGGGCCTCACGGGGCTCAAGGGCGACATCCCCGGCACCCAGCTCACGTACGACCTGTACGCCTCGTACGGGCGCAGTGCGTACGCCAGCCAGGCCAACGGCGACATCAGCCTGAGCGCCATCAACAACGTGCTGGCGAACGAAGGCGTGGGCGGCTGCAACTACAACCCCTTCGGGCAGCAGCCGGTCAGTTCAGCCTGCCTCGCGTATGCGGGTCGTACCGAGAACTCGACCGATCTGCTGACCGCCAAGAACGTCGAGCTGTCGGTCCAGGGCCCGCTGTTCCGCATGCCGGCCGGAGAGGCGAACTTCGCCCTGGGCGCCGACTACCGTCAGTCCCAGTTCGCCTACCAGCCGGATGCCATGTTCATCAACGGCGACAGCCTGGCGTATGGCACGAGCACGCCGGCGGGTGGCGCGCAGGACGCCCGGGAAGTGTTCGGCGAGCTGCTGCTGCCCATGCTCAAGGACCAGGTCCTCGCCAAGGAGCTGTCGGTCGATCTGGGTTACCGCTACTCGAAGTACGACATCTTCGCCGGCAAGAGCACGTGGAAGGCCGATGCGCTGTGGACCGTGACCGACGGCGTCCGCTTCCGCGGCGGGTACTCGCTTGCGTTCCGCGCGCCGAGCCTCGCCGACCTGTACGTGGGCAAGAGCGTCGGTCAGCTGAGCATCAATGGCGGCGATCCCTGCGACGTGCTGAGCAGCTACCGCACCGGCGCCAACGCGGCGCAGGTGCAGGCGCTGTGCGCGGCGCAGTCCGCGGCGGCGGGCTCGAATACCTATTCCTTCGGCGGTGCCAACGTGACCGTCCCGGTACAGACCGGCGGCAATAGCTTGCTGAAGCCGGAGACGGCCAAGTCCTGGTCATTCGGCACGGTGCTCACGCCTGCCGCGGGGCTGAACATCTCGGTCGACTACTACAACATGACGATCTCGGGCGCGATCTCGAGCCTGTCCTCGGGCCAGATCCTCGCCGACTGCTACGGCGGTGGGACGGCCAACCCGGGATTTTCGGCGAGCAGCCCGTACTGCGCGCGAATTGCCCGCGATCCCACGAGCGGCCAGATATCGCTGCTGACCTCGGGCCTGTTCAACTACAACGAGTTCAAGCTCTCGGGCGTTGACTTCCAGGTCGACTACCATGTCGACCTCGACCGGCTCGGCCTGCCAGCCGGTGCCGGCGCTCTGGCGGCGGGCTCGGTCGTCGCCTACCTGGACAAGTACTCGGTGACCGCGTCGGACGGGTCTGCGCCGACCAATTACGCGGGCGCGATCAGCGACACCTTCGTCACGTCGGACGGCGAGAACCTCTACTCGCACCCACGCTGGAAGGCGAACAGCTACCTGAGCTACTCGCGCTCGGCGATTACGGCGACGCTGCGCTGGCGCTACCTCGGCGCCATGGCGAATCTCGATGACGCGACGCAGCCGGTGCCGGCGGTCAGCTACTTCGACGCGGACTTCCACTACGCCGTGACTGAGAAGTTCACGATCAGTGCCGGTGTGAACAACTTGGCCAACAAGAGCCCGCCGTACATCGGCACGCTCGAGCTGCGCACCGACGCAGCGACCTACGACGTCATCGGGCGCACCTGGTACGTCTCGGCGAAGATGAAGATGTAAGCCGCCGATCTGCGCGCGCCCGCCCGGGCGCGCGCAGATTCCCCCTTGCCCGAGCGAATCCAGCGTGCATGCCAGCGCCAGACCGACGATGAGTCGCTTCAGGAGCGTTCTTCGCGTCACGAGCGGCAACTTCCTCGAGATGTACGACTTCATGGTCTTCGGCTACTTCAGTGCCGCGATCGGTCGTGCGTACTTCCCGGCCAGCAGCGAGTTCGCCTCGCTGATGTTCTCGATGCTGACCTTCGCGGTTGGCTTCCTGATGCGCCCGCTCGGCGCGATCTTCCTCGGCGCCTACGTCGACCACATCGGCCGGCGCAAGGGGCTGCTCCTGACGCTGACGCTGATGTCGATCGGTACCGTCACCATCGCCCTGGTGCCGGGCTATGCGAGCATCGGCGTGCTGGCGCCGATCCTGGTGGTGCTCGGCCGGCTCTGCCAGGGATTCTCGGCGGGTGTCGAGCTCGGCGGGGTGTCGGTCTACCTGTCGGAAATCGCCACACCGGGCCACAAGGGTTTCTACGTTGCCTGGCAGTCGGGCAGCCAGCAGGTCGCGGTCGCCTTCGCGGGCGTACTGGGCTACACGATCTCCTCGGTCCTGCCGCCCGAGGCCCTTTCCGCCTGGGGTTGGCGCATCCCGCTGCTGGTCGGCTGCATGATCATCCCCTTCCTGTTCGTGATCCGCCGTACGCTGGAGGAGACCGAGGCCTTCGCGCGGCGCACGCACCACCCGACCCCGCGGGAGATCTACTGGAGCGTCCTCGCCCATTGGCGCGTGATCCTGAGTGGCGTGAGCATGGTGCTCATGACCACGGTCTCGTTCTATACGATTACCGCGTATACCCCGACCTACGGCCGCAGCATCCTCCACCTCAGCGACAGCGACGCACTGCTGGTGACTCTGTGCGTGGGGCTGTCGAACTTCGTCTGGCTGCCCATCATGGGCGCGCTCTCGGACCGGATCGGGCGACGACCGCTGCTGTTGCTGTTCTCGGGACTGGCGCTCGTCACCGCGTACCCGGCGATGTCCTGGCTGATCGGCGGCGCGACGTTCCAGCGCCTCCTAGTGGTCGAGTTGTGGCTCTCGTTCCTGTACGCGGGCTACAACGGCGCCATGGTCGTGCATTTGACGGAGATCGTGCCCTCCGCCGTGCGCACGGCGGGGTTCTCGGTGGCCTACAGTCTTGCGACCACGATCGGCGGTGCGACCCCGGCGCTCGCCACCTGGCTCATCCACGCGACCGGCAACCGTGCCGTGCCCGGCGCATGGCTGTCGGTCGCAGCTGCCATTGCGCTGGCCGGGATCCTGGTCGGCCGACGGCCCGCCAGGGACGCCGCCGCGCTTGAGTCCTGAGCCGGGCGGAGCGAAGGATGAACTGGCAGATCGTCGACGGTCGGCAGCCGTCGCAGACCGGCCAGAGCGATATCGCCCTCGGGAGGGGCGTGGTCCGTCCGGGTCTCGCGGACTGGATCCACCCACGTCACGGCCTCCGTTGGCGGCGCATCGGCGGGCTTCCTGGTCGCCGCGAGAACGCCGGGCGTCGCCGGCGAACCGCGCACTGCCGCGTGGCGACCGGTCACCCGCAGTCAGGCTCGGCGCGCACGCCGCCGCTGGATCGAGCAAAATGACGATTGCGGACACTTCGATACGTCGCCTGGAGATTCCTGCATGACACCGGATGCCCCGAATCCCCTGCGGACCTACTCGCGAACCGCCAAGGCACTGCACTGGCTGGTCGCGCTCCTGATCGTCGCGCAGCTCGTGATTGGCTGGACGATGCCACACGTGCGCAAGGGCACCCTGCCCATCGGCGAGATCGGCTGGCACGTGATCGTCGGCGTGCTGATCATCCTGCTGGTGGCGGTACGCATCGTCGTTCGCATCGCGCGTCCGCCCACGGGCGGATCCGCGGCCGCCGGGCTGGTCGACCGACTCGGCCAGGGCGTGCATGCTCTGCTCTACCTCCTGATGGTCGTCGTCCCGATACTCGGCTGGGCCAACGCGAATTCGCGCGACTGGGCCGTGGGCCTCGCGCCCCTCTTTGAATTGCCCCGGATCATGCCGGTGGGATCCAAGCTCGGGCACGACCTCGGCGACATCCACAGCGACCTCGCGCTCGTGATGGCGGTGATCATCGGACTGCATGTGCTGGCAGGCCTGTACCACCACTGGATCAGGCGCGACGACACGCTGCGGCGGATGATGTGACAGGGCGCGCGCCGGTCGCCCTGCTGCTTGCGCTCGGCGCGGTGGCAGCTGAGGCGGCGCCGGAGGAGATCCAGGTCTACCTGGACGACATGACGGCGCCCGGACACGTCGGGCTCGACGTGCACAACAACTTTGCGGCGGACTCGAGCCCTCTGCCGGCCTATCCGGGCGCTCGTCCGGATGAGCACGTGTACCGGCTGACCCCCGAGTTTTATTACGGCCTCACCCCGTCACTGGAACTCGGGGCCTATGTCCTCTCGGCGTACGATCGCGGGCACGCGGCGCACGTCGATGGCGCGAAGCTGCGCGTGAAGTATGTCGCCCCGCACGACGAATCGCAGGGTGCGTTCTGGGGTGTCAACGTGGAGCTCGGACGCAGCGACCGGGCAGTCGCCGAGCAGCCGTGGAACTACGAGGTCAAGGGCATCTGGGGCGACCGTATCGGCCGTTGGCTGGTCGCGATCAACCTCAATGCGGATGCCTCGCTGTCACCTCACGGCGGTCCTGCGACCCTCGAGAGCGACGCCAAGTTCGCTTACGGGGTCTCCCGGGACACCCAGGTGGGGCTCGAGGCCTACTGCGAACTGGGGACGCTGCGGTCCCCGGGCGGGCTCTCGGGCCGAAGCGAGATGCTCTACGCGGCCGTCGACAGCACGTTCAAGCGGCTGGACCTGAATGCCGGGATCGGGCGAGGGCTGACGACGGGATCCGACGGCTGGGTGTTCAAGGCCATCGTCGGCTTTCACTTCTGAGTCGCGGCCGTCCGCCGAATCGAGCGCTAACCCCCGGAGGCTTCCTCCGCTGCGTCGCCGGCGGCGCCGCGCCCCGCGCCACTGCCGGCCTTCGCACCCTCCGCCGGCCATGCCCTCGGCAGCCGTATCACGACCGACAGGCCCACGCCGCCGGGGCCCGCCTCGGCATGGATCGTACCCCGGTGCAGCTGGACGATGCTCCGGCAGATCGCGAGACCCAGCCCGTTTCCGCCACCCTCCTCGCCGTCGCGGGCCCTGAGTCGCACGAACCGCGCGAAGATTCGTTCGCGGTCAGCGGCCGGCACGCCCGGCCCCTCGTCCACCATCGTGAGTCGCCACTCGAGCGGTTCGAGCTGCGAGCGCAGCGTCACCGTTGCGGCTGCGGGCGACGCGTCCAGCGCATTCGTCAGCAGGTTCAGCAGCACGCGGCGGAGCGAGGCCGGCGCGTACAGGGCGGCACCCTCTCCTTCGTGCGTGAACTCGAAGCGTCTGCCGCGATGCTCGGCAAGCAGCCTCGCGTCCTGGGCGAAGCCGCGCAGCAACGTCATCGGCTCGTGTGCCGCGATCGGCAGCGCGATGTCCTTCGCCTCGGCACGTGACAGGAACAGCAGGTCCTCGATGATCTGGTTAAGCCGGGCCAGTTCCTCGAGCTGTTGCTGCACGGTCTCCTCGTCGCCGGCGCTCAGGCGTCCCTGCACCAGCAGTCGTTCCGCCTGCAAGCGCAGCAGTGACAGCGGCGTCTTGAGTTCGTGCGAGGCCTCGGCGCTGAAGCGCCGGATCTGGTCGAAGGCGCTCTCGAGGCGGTCGAACATCTGGTTGAGCAGCCGCGCCAGGTCCGAGATCTCGTCGGCGACGTCGGCCACCGGGATGCGCTCGCTCAGGTTGTCGGCGCCGATCCGGTTCGCCGTCGCGCGGATCAGGCGCAGCGGCCGCAGGACCATGCCGCTGAAGACGACGCCGGTGGCCCCGGCGACGACGGCCATCAGGGCCAGGAGCCACAGGCACGTGTGGCGATAGCGCTCCATGACCTCGCGTACCGGATGCAGCGGAGTTGCGATCGTGACGTCGAAGCGCCCGAGGATGAACTCGCCGAGCCGCAACTCGCCGATGCCGGGCATGCCGGCGCTGTAGCGACGCTCCCCAGGAACGTCCGGCAGATCCGCGCCGTGCAGGTTGCGCGAGTAGAAGATCGTGCCGGCGCGGTGCGGCTCGTTGACGGTGATGAAGAACAGCACGGACGCATAGTCGGTCGTCTCGCGAATGCGCGCGTCGATCACCGCCGGCGTCTCGCTCTGGAAGTCGGGGCCGAGATGCGCCTTGATCTGCTCGAACTCCGCGGCGATCAGCAGATCCAGGCCGCGGATCAACTGCCCCTGCAGGAGGTAGTAGCCGACGCCGAGCAGGGCCGCGAGCGTCAGCGTCGCCGCGGCGGCGTACCAGAGCGCGAGGCGCGAGCCGATGGATCTCAAAGGAGCTGGTAGCCGACGCCGCGCAGCGTCTTGAAGAGCGGCTGGCCGCGGACGGCCTCGAGCTTGCCGCGCAGCCGGCTGATGTACACGTCGAGCAGATTGGCGTCGCTGTCGACGCTGGACGACCAGATCGTCTCGCAGATCAGGGAGCGCGTGACGATGCGCCCGGCGTTGTGCATGAAGATCTCGAGGACCGCCAGCTCGCGGCTCGTCAGCTCCACGGGCTGCCCTCCCACGTGCACCGTGCGATTGACGGTGTCGAGCGCGATGCCATGGTGCTCGAGCACGACGGACTTGACCGTCGACTGACGCCGCAGCAGGGACCGCAGACGCGCGAGCAGTTCCTCGAAGCTGAAGGGCTTGGGCAGGTAGTCGTCCGCGCCCACGTTGAGCCCCGATATCCGGTCCTGCACCGTGTCGCGGGCGCTCAGGATCAGCACGGGCTCCTGGAAGCCGGCGCGCCGCCACTGGGAGAGGAGTTCGAGGCCGTCGCCATCGGGAAGGCCGAGGTCGAGCACGATCGCCGAGTACCGGTGCTCGCTCAGTGCGTCGCTCGCGGCCGCACAGCTGCGGACCCAGCGCACCTCGTACGCATGCTCCTTGAGTCCGGACGTCAGGAACTGGCCCAGCCGTTGCTGATCCTCGACGACGAGTATGTTCATGCCGCTGCGTCAACCTGCCGAGTCGGCCTCGGGAATTATACGGAATCGCCCACCGCAGGGGCGCGGCGCCTGGCGCGCCGGATCGATTCCCGGGTTCAGAAATGATTCAGGTTGCGGCCCTAGGATCCCCGCGCCGTAAGGTCGTGAGCGTGCGGGGTAGTACATGCGGATGGCGACACATTGCTTCGCGGCGCTGGGATTGCTGGCGGCGATGACCGCCGGACTGGCCGCCGAGCCGGCGCACGACTCGGCGACGTATCACGTCGCCCAGCGAATCCCCATCGGGGGCAGCGATACCTCGTACGACTACCTGCGCCTCGATCCTGCGACGCAGCATCTGTACGTGGCTCACGGCACGCGCGTCGACGTGCTGGATGCGAGCACCGGCGCCCACATCGGCGAGATCGGACGCCTGGCGGGTGCCCACGGGATCGAATTCCCCGGCGAGGGCCCCTCGGGCTTCGCGACGAGCGGCGTCGATCGCGCCGTCGTGATGTTCGATCGACGCTCACTGAAGATCCAGCGCTTCATCAAGTACACCGGCGTGAAGCCCGACGCGCTCGCGTTCGATCCCGCCAGCCGACGGCTGTTCGTCGTCAACGGTGGCACGACGGGAGACCTGACCGTCATCGACCCCGCATCTGGGGCGATCATCGCGACGGTCGAGCTCCAGGGCGGCAAGCTGGAGCAGATCGCCTTCGACGGCCGCGGACGCGGCTACGTCAACGACGAGAAGCAGAGCGTCGTTCACGTCTTTGACAGCCGGACGCTGGAGCCGATTGCGCGCTGGCCCTTGGGGCCGGGCGAGGAGCCGACCGGGCTTGCCATGGACCGCGCGGGTGGGCGCATCTTCGCGGCCTGCGGCAACCGGCTGCTGGTGGTCGTCGACATAGCGACGGGCCGCGTGGTGGCTACGGCGCCGATCGGCGCCGACCCCGACGGCGCGGCCTACGATGCCGGCCGCGGCCGCGTCTTCACCTCGAATCGCGACGGCACGCTGTCGGTCGTGCGCGAGGTTGCGCCAGGACGATTCGTACCGGAGCAGACCGTTAAGACCGCGCCGGGGGCCCGGACGATCGCACTCGACGAGAGCTCCGGCCGCTTGTTCCTGCCGTACGCGGAATTCGGCCCGGCGCCGCCGCCCACGCCCGCCGTTCCCGAGCCGGCCGCGCCGATGATACCCGGGTCGTTCGGCGTTCTCGTCGTCGCGCCCTGACATCCGCCTTGGACCGACCGCCGGCGGCGACCAGAGCAGACCCGCATGCATGACATCACCGCCGGTGGCGCTCGGTTGAGCCGTAGGGGGCGCCGCCGCTGCTGCGCCGCGGGCCTCCGGGGCGTCGTGGTCGCATCCGCGGGACTCCTGCTCACGTCCTGCGCGGTCTACCGCCCGCTGCCGCTCGATGAACGCGTGCCCGAGCCACTCGCCGCGCTGACGGTGCCATCGCAGACACTGCTGCCGGGCGGCCTGCGAACCCACCGGTTCGATCCGGCGGACGGTCTCGACGCGACCGAGGTGGCGATGCTCGCCCTCGCCCGCTGCCCGGATCTCAAGGTGCTCCGCGCCGCCGCCGGGGTCACGCGCGCGCAGGCGTTCGCCGCGGGCCTGCTCCCCGACCCGACGGTCGGCTACAGCGAGGATCGCCCAGACGCCGGCCAGCCGGGCGCGGCAACTGCGACCAGCCGGGGCGTTTCCTGGGACGTCGGGAATCTCGTCACGCTCGGCGCACGCCAGACGGCGCGTCGGCGGACCAACGAGCAGGTCGACCTGTCGCTGCTGTGGGCCGAATGGCAGACGATCGCGGACTCGCGGCTCCAGTTCGTACGGATCCAGAGCGGACGGCAACTGGTGGCGCGCCTCGAGGCCGAATCGGCGGCCCTCGGCCCGCTGGCACCGCGCCTGCGAGCGGCGCTGGAGCGCGGCGACCTGACATTCGACGTCGCGACCGTCGGGCTTGCTGCGGCATCCGACGTCGCCCGGCAGCTGACGGAGGCGCGCGACCTGCTCGCGGCGCGCGAGCAGGACCTGCGCGACCTGCTCGGCCTCGCCGCGACCGAGGCACTGCCGCTGGTCGGCGGCGTGGATGTCGCACCGGTCGACGACACCTCGGCGAACGCGGCGCTCGCCGAACTCGCACGCAGGCGTCCCGACCTGCGCGCTCTGCAGCTGGGCTACGCGGCCGAGGAGGCGCGGGTCCGCGCCGCGATCCTGGGCCAGTTCCCGGCCGTCAATGTCGGCGTGACGAGCGCGCGCGACAACACCGGCATCGGCAGCCGCGGCTTTGCGCTCAGCATCAGCCTGCCGCTCTTCGACGCGAACCGCGGCGCGATCCGCGTCGAGCGTGCGACCCGCGCGCAGCTGCGCGAGGAGTACGCGCAGCGCCTGCTTGCGGCGCGCGCCGACGTCGCCCGGCTGCTGGCGACGCAGCGACTCCTGAGCGCCCGCGAGGCCGAGCTCGCGCCGCACGCCGACCGGCTCGCGGACTCGCTGGGGCGCGCGAGCCGGGCCTACGAGCGCGGGGCGATGGATTGGACCGTCTACCTCGGCCTGCGCCAGGGCGCGCTCGCCGCTGCCGTGGAGCTCATCGCGGTACGGCAGGCGCTCGCCGAGACCCGCATCGGGCTCGCGACGCTGCTGTCGGGCGATTGGTCCGGACACGATGAAGCTGGAGCGGGAGGTCGGACGTGAAGGCTGCGATTCGGGCGAAGTGGGCGCTCGCGGCGCTGGTGGTGGCCGCGGCACTCGCCGGTGCCGCCTACCTGCGCATGCAGCCGGCGCTGGGACGTTCGGCCGCAGGGCCGGAGCACTCGCCGACCGATGCGGCCGCCGGGGAACCGAAGGATCGGAAGGACCCAGCCGAGGGTGGCGCCGACCGGGCGGCGTCCGTTCCCATCGCGACGGCCGTTCCGGTGCAGCGTACCTATCGTCGCAAGGTGATCGGCTACGGAACGCTCGGGCTGGACCCGCGTACTGCGCGCGTCGTGTCCATGGCGACGGTCGGCGTGGTGCGCGCGGTCGCGGCGTTGCCGGGCCAGCATGTGAAGCCGGGCGAGGTGCTGTTCACCGTGGCGCCCGACCCGCTCGCCTTCCTCGCCTACCGCCAGGCGGTGAGCGCGCGCGGCCTCGCGCAGGCGGAACTTGGGCGCCTGAGGGCACAGCGGGCCGACAACCTCGCCACCGCAAGCCAGGTCGAGACCGCGGAGAAGGCCCTGTCCGATGCCGAGGCAGGCGTCGATGCAGCCCGGCGCCAAGGCGCTGCCGCGGGCTCCGAAGACCTGCGCGCACCGGTCGATGCGGTCGTGACCTCGATCAACGTCAACGTCGGAGACCGGCCGGCGGTCGGCGCCGCGCTGGCCACCCTCGCGCCGACCGTGCTCGGCGGCATCACCGTCGGCATCGAACCCGACGAGGCGCGCCTGGTGCGCGCCGGTGATCCGGTGCAGCTGAGGCCGGCTGTCGCCGGCGCGGGTGAGCGTACCGGCCACGTCGCGGTGGTGGGCCGGGCGCTCGACAAGGGGACGCGGCTCGTGCCGGTCACGGTCGCTCTCGATCCCGCCGGGCCGCCGGATGCGCCCGCGGGCAGTACGGTGGAGGCCGAAATCGCCACCCGCGAGGTCGCGGCCTACTCGGTGCCGCGCAGCGCCGTCGTCCACGACGCCGAGGGCACGGCGGTATTCGAAGTCGTGGACGGCAAGGCACACCGCGTTCCCGTGGTCGTCGAAGTGGACGACGGCGGTCACGTGGGCGTCTCCGGCGCGCTCGACGGGCGCCGCCGGATCGCCACGACCGGCGCCTACGAGCTCGAGGACGGCGCCAGCGTCGCCGAACCGAACCCTTGAGCTTCATGCACTGGCTCCGGGCGCACCGCCGCTCGGTCCTCTTCCTTGCCGGCCTGCTCGCCGCGTGCGGGCTGGTTGCGATCCCGACCGTGCCCGTGTCGCTGTTCCCGATCGCGGACTTCCCTCGAATCGTCGTGACGATCGATGCCGGCGACCGGGCAGCCGAGCAGATGGTATTGCTCATTACGCAGCCAATCGAGGAGGCGGTCCGGCGCGTTCCGGGCGTCCGCGCCGTCCGCTCGCGGACGACGCGCGGCGCGACCGACGTGTCGGTCAGCTTCCAGTGGGGCACCGACATGGCCAATGCCGTGCTCGCGGTCAATGCCGCCCTCAGCCAGACGCTGCCGACGCTGCCTGCCGGCGTCAGCGTGACGACGCGCCGGATGGACCCGACCGTCTTTCCGATCCTGGCCTACAGCCTTCGGTCGGATTCGCTGCCGGCCACCGAGCTGCGCGACCTCGCCGCCTACCAGCTGCGACCGGTGCTCGCGGGCGTGGACGGCGTTTCGCACGTCGACATCCAGGGCGGCGCGATCGAGGAGTACCACGTCGACGTCGACCCGGCGCGGCTGCGTGCCCTGGGCGTGGCGCTCGACGACGTGGTGGCGGCCGTCCAGGCGTCCACGTCGCTGGATGCGCTCGGGCGCGCCAGCGACTTCTACAAGCTGTACCTGGTGCTCGCCGACAATCACCCGGCGGACACCGAGGCGCTGGGCGCCATCGTCGTTCGTGCCGGGCCCAGTGGCCTCGTGCGCGTGAAGGACGTCGCGAGCGTGACCACCGGCAGCGCGCCACAATGGATCCGCGCGACCGCCGATGGTCACGACGCCGTCCTCGTGCAGGTCTTCCAGCAGCGGGACGGAAACACGACCGAAATCGCCCGGGCGATCGCGCAGCAGCTCGAGGCGTTCCGCCCACGCCTGCCGGCGGGCGTCACGATCGCCGAGTGGTACAACCAGGCCGACCTCATCAGCGCCTCGGCGGGCAGCGTCAGGGATGCCCTGGTCATCGGCATCCTGCTCGCCGGGGCCATCCTCTGGGTATTCCTGCGCAGCAGCCGTCTCATCGCGCTGGCCCTGCTCGTCGTGCCGGCGGCGCTCGCCACCACCGTGCTCGTGCTGCGCGCGCTCGGCCTCACGTTCAACCTGATGACGCTCGGCGGCATGGCCGCCGCCGTCGGGCTCGTCATCGACGACGTGATTGTCATGGCCGAGCACATCGCCCGCCGGCTCGGTGAGACCCAGGGCGCGCTCGCCACACGCGTCAGCGCCGCCGCGTGGGAATTCACGGCCCCGCTGGCCGGATCGTCGGCTGCGACGGTGGTCATCTTTCTGCCGCTGGCATTCCTCGGGGGCGTCACCGGAGCGTTCTTCAAGTCTCTGTCCATCACCATGGCGAGCGCGCTCGTGATCTCCTTCCTGCTCGCCTGGCTGGTCGTGCCGCTGCTGACCGCGGCGATGCTCGGCGAACGCGCGCCGGGCCACGGATTGAAGGAGCCGCTCGAGCGCCTGAGTCGAGCGTTCGCCGTCGCCGAGGACGCCTTCGTGCGCCGGCCGCTGCTGCTCGTGCTCGTGCTGGGGCCATTGGTCGCGCTGGGGGGGCTTGCCTATCTGCGTGCCGGCACCGGGTTCATGCCGGAAATGGACGAGGGCGGCTTCGTGCTGGACTATCGCAGTCCCCCGGGGACTTCGCTGGAGGAGACCGACCGACTCCTGCGGCGCGTCGAGAGCATCATTCGCGGCAACCCCAGCGTCGACACCTACTCGCGCCGTACCGGATTGCAGCTCGGCGGCGGGGTCACCGAGGCCAACGAGGGCGACTTCTTCGTACGCCTCAAGACCGGTAACCGGGCGCCGGTCGACGAGGTGATGGACTCGGTGCGAGCGGACGTCGCCGCCACGGTACCCGGGCTCGAGGTCGAGCTCGCCCAGCTGATGGAGGATCTGATCGGAGACCTCGTGGCCGTGCCACAGCCGATCGAGGTGAAGCTGTTCGGCGACGATCCCGCCGACCTCAGGTCGGCGGCGCTTGCCACCGCAAAGGCGCTGGCTGGCCTGCCAGGAGTCGTGGACGTCAAGGACGGCCTGAACCCCGCGGGAGACGCACTCCTGGTCCGGGTCGATCCGGTCCGCGCCGCCGCCGAAGGCGTGACGCCGGCGGCGGTTGCCCAGCAGGTGACGACCGTCGCGTCCGGCGAGGTGGCTGCACAGCTGCCCCGCGGTCCCAAGACGGTCGGCGTTCGCGTCTGGCTGCCGCCGGACGGACGCCAGCACCTGACTGACGTCGCTCGGCTTCAGCTGGAAGGACCCGACGGCAGACGCTTCGCGCTCAGCCGGGTCGCCAGCCTGCGCGAGGTGAGCGGCCAGCCGGAGATCACGCGGGACAATCTCAAGCGCCTGGTGGCCGTTACGGCGCGGATCAGCGGCCGCGACCTGGGCGCGGCGATCCGCATGGTCCGCGGCGTCCTTGACCGACCCGGGGCGCTGCCCGGGGGCGTCTACTACGCCCTCGGCGGGCTCTATGAGCAGCAGCAGATCGCGTTCCGGGGACTGCTCGCCGTCCTCGCAGCGGCCGTCGCCCTCGTCTTCGCACTGCTCCTGTTCCTCTACGAACGGGTGCGCATCGCGTGCGTCGTCCTCGCGATGCCCCTGCTCGCGCTACCCGGCGTCTTCGTCGGACTGTGGATCGCGGGCGTGACCCTCAACATCTCGGCGATGGTCGGCCTGACCGTCGTCGTCGGCATCGTGACCGAGGTCGGCGTATTCTTCGTGTCTGAATTGAAAGAGCATCTGGACGAGGCGCCGCTTGCGGAGGCCATCGCCCGCGCTCGCCGTCAGCGCCTGCGGCCCATCCTGATGTCAGCCCTGGCGGCGGTCCTGACGCTGATGCCGCTCGCACTGGCATTTGGGGAAGGCGCCCGGATGCAGCAGCCGCTTGCGATCGCGATCGTAGCCGGCCTGCTGCTCGAGGTGCCGCTGGTCCTGGTCGTCCTACCAGCGCTGCTGCGTCTGGTGTTGCGCGACGAGCCGAATCCGATCCGGCAGCCCGGGTAGGCGGCGCCGCGGGCAGAGGCGAACTGCGGCGACGGCAACGAAGGTGTGGGCGCTTGCCTCGTCCCGATAGGCGTACCCATCGGGACGCCGCGGCTCTCTGTCCTTCGCGATCGGTGTCTATCGTCCCTTAGAAGTGCCGGCGCCGCGCGTACTCGGCCGTGCGGGAGCGCTTCGTGCGTCGTCGCACGCCCGCCGTTTCAGAACCTGTAGAGCGCCTCAAGCGCAACAGATGTCTGGTTGCTGCCGAGATCGGTATACGCTCCCGTTTCCGGGTCCATGGCGACACGACGGACGAATACCGCCGAGTCCGACCTGTCGTAGCGCGCCTCCAAGCGCAGTTCGAGCGGTTTTGTCGGCGCAAAGCCGACCGTCACCGTGCCCTCCTTCCATTTCTGCCGGATGCCGGTCCGGTAGCCATCCTGATCATCGAAGTACTCGCCACGCAATGACACGCGCCACCGGTTGCTCAGCTGGATGCTCGCGTAGGCCGCGATGCCGTCCCAGCGCGCGGTGTTGACGTTGTCAGCGGTGAGTCCCGTCCCTGCGGCGCCCGCCTGGCGCGCCCAATCGTAGTTGAGGCCGAGCGAGACGACGTCGGTGACGCTCCAGGTGGCGACGATGTCGACGAGTCTGCGTTGGCCCTCCGGGCCGGAGCCCACCAGGCCGCCGACCCGCTCCTTGCCGAAGTAACCCTGCGCCGTGAGGCTGAGGGCCTTGGTGGGCGTGTAGAGAACGGCGAGTTCGGCGGTCTTGGACCCGTTTGTGTCCTTGAGCGCGTCCCAGCCATTGTTGATCCCGAGGACGAAGCTCAACTGGTCGCTGGCCGCATACGTAGCCCTGACGCCGGTGTGAGTGAAGGGAATCGCGAACCCGAACAGGATCGAGCGGGAGAAGTTGCCGTCGGCGCGCGGATCGATCGATTCTGCGCCGGCGAGCGTCACATAGCGGCCGGCGATCAGCGTCCACGCGCCGGTCGCGTACTGCAGGAAGGCTTGGGGAACGTCGAAATACGACCGGGCGTCTGGGTTGACGTCGTACGCAGCGAATACGTTCGGGTCCTGGCCGGCGATGACGTTCACGAGTCCCCCGAGCCCCTGCTTTGGCTGGTAGGCGATCGTGACGGCGGCCTGATGGAGGACAAGGCTGTCCGGGCGGTCATCGAATACTCGGTTTGGCGCCCCATTGGCGAATAGTCCGATGCCGCTCAGATGCTCGTAGGAGACGTCGAGGTAGCCGGTTGCGGTAAGGCCCGGGGTGGCGCTGACGTCCGCAAGGGCCGGCGAGGCCGGCGTCGCTTCCTCGGCGCGGCTGCCGCAAGGTGACAGCACCGCAACGAGGGCGAACAGGATGAGGAGCGCCCGGGTCGGCGGCGTCGGCCCGGCGAGTCGCTGTGACGTCGGGTCCGGCCATAAACGGGCCGGGAGTCGACAGGATAACGACCCAGTCGCGGGCCAGTCGCGCCCTCGCGCCTTCCACAGAGATACCGCCCTCGTAGTGGCTGGGAGGCTCAGGGCGCGCGCCCTCCTGGCTTCCGTCTGTCGCATTTGCGACGCTCTGGCTTCCTCGTGGACCCACCGCCAGCGAAGGTCCCTTGATTTCACGCACGGGCGGCTCGACCCACCGACGACAATCCGGAGCACTCCCCTCGCCGCCGGACGTGCACCGGACACGTCCGACAGGCGGGGCGTTACCCACGGGTACCGCTCGCAATCGGTGATCCGCGACCAGACCCGGAATTGTGCGATCACGCGCCCCACAACGATAGAGCGCAGATGCACGGCATCAAGGCTCGGTGAGCCTCAATTGCCGCCGCAGCGATGCGAGCGGGGCTCGCACTTACCCGATTGCGACATCTCGGGGATCTGCGCGGCCAGGACCGCCCGTGATCGAGGCCCGCCGCGCTGGCAGACCATCTCGGACATCGAGCCCACAGCCACATACGGGCGATCGCCCCGACAGACCTGCGAGAATCCCACACGAGCAACGGCGACGTGGAGAACTGCCCGGTGACTTCGCACATGAACGAAGGCGCGCGGATCGAGTCGAGTCTCGATCCCGCCGATCTGCAGGGCTTCAGGCATCAGGCCCATCGGATGCTCGACGACATGATCGACTACGTCGCGACCATACGGACGCGGCCGGTCTGGCAGCCCCTCGATGCGAGCCTGCGCGAGGACTTCCGACGCCCGTCGCCCAGGCACCCGACGCCGCTGGCGGACGTGTACCGGGATTTCGCCAGCACGATCCTTCCGTACACCGTTGGAAACGTCCATCCCGGGTTCATGGGTTGGGTACATGGTGGCGGCACGCTCGAGGGCATGCTCGCGGAGATGCTGGCGGGCGCCCTAAACGCCAACTGCGGAGGTCGCGACCACGCCCCCATCGAGCTGGAACGCCAGCTGACGGCGTGGGTCTGCGAGTGGCTTGGATTTCCACAGACCGCGACCGGGCTGTTCGTGACCGGGACTTCGATGGCGAACTTCGTGGCGCTGCTGGTCGCGCGTCACCGGGCACTCGGCGCCAACGTCAGGGGCGCGGGCGTTGGGGCCGAGGGTGCGCGACTCACCGCCTACGCATCGTCCGCGGCACATGGTTGTGTGCCGCGCGCCTTCGAGTATGCGGGCCTGGGGCGGGACGCGCTGCGGGCGGTCGCCGTCGACCGGGATCATCGGATGGACATCGATCGGTTGCGCGACGCAATCACTGCGGACCGGAAGGCCGGTCGCCGACCATTCCTCATCGTCGGCACCGCGGGTTCCGTCAACACCGGCGCATTCGACGACCTCTCCGCAGTGGCGGCCCTCGCAGCGGAGGAAGGTCTCTGGTTCCACGTCGATGGCGCATACGGAGCGTTCGGAGTCCTATGCGACGAGATCGCGCCGCGACTCGCCGGCATTGAGCAGGCGGACTCCGTCGCGCTGGATTTCCACAAATGGGGCCAGGTGCCTTATGACGCTGGATTTATCCTTATCCGTGATGGCGCGCTGCACCGGGCGGCTTTTGCCACCGAGGCCGAGTACCTGACACGGGCCACGCGGGGTCTCGCGGCCGGGGAACACTGGCCAAATGACTACGGACCCGACCTGTCGAGAGGCTTCCGTGCTCTCAAGGCGTGGTTCACGTTACGCGTCCACGGCACGGAGCGACTCGGGGCGATGATTGGCCACACGTGCCGTGTCGCCCGACACCTCGCTGCACGCATCGCCTCGGAGCCGGAACTCGAACTGCTCGCTCCGCCATCGCTCAACATCGTCTGCTTCCGTTACCGGCATGACGATCCCGATGCCCACAACGCCCGAATCGTGGCTGACCTTCAGCTCAGCGGCATCGCCGCCCCATCGACGACGCGCATCGATGGACGGTTGGCCATCCGCGCAGCGATCTTCAACCACCGAACCGAGTTCCAGGATGTGGAGCGGCTCGTTGATGCCGTGCTCCGCCTTGGTCGACGGGCTTGAATCCCGCTCTTGATGTCCTTCAGCATCATCCGGCTAGCCGCACGACGATCGGAGTTCGTGGCAGAAGCATCGGTGTAGCACGGTGCGGCCCGCTGTTCAGCGGGCTCTTTTGCTAGGACACGGATTACCCTGCGGGCGCCTATCAGGAGCGACGTGGCCCTGGTCGGCGGCGGCAGAGCGATTGGGAAGAGGGGTAGTATGTGCCGACGATGCCCCGTGTGCGGTTATGGAGAACCGCTCGGCGGACAAGGAGCGAGCGACCAGCGCAATCGGAGTTGCAGAGCGCGGACAGTCGTTCGTTGACACGTTGATTAGCGATCCGCGCCATCGTCGACAACGGCGGACCGCCCCCGGCTTGCCTTAGCAGTAACACCTGGGCGCGGCCACGGTCGGCAGGCCCGGGCGAAATGGTCTCGCACTCCTGGCTGGATTCCTATCGGTGCAGCGCATGCGGCTAATAGCTCGAACGTTAGTTCCCCTTCTGATACTAATTGGGGGGTGTTTCCAGGACGCCGCATGGGCTGCACCTGGAATCGGCGATGCGGTCCTCGACACCTCTGAGACGCGTTGCGTGCCAACCGAGGCGTCTGGTTCGCTTGAATGGGCGTCAAAGGGCGCCATTTCGTTCGTGGCCGAGACCAAGGGCCTCACTTGGCTAAATGCCGCAGACTTCACGGCACGCCAACCCGCTGGTAGACCCCTGATTGGATTGGCCTCGTCATCGCCGGCCGACGGGCATGTAGCTATCGTGGAGCCGGTCGGGACGTCGGAGGAGTCCATCGCCGCCGGACGACTCTATGTCTGGAATCCGATGGACGCCTCTCCGCCGAAGCTAATCTCTAGAGAGATGGCCGCGACCGTCGAGCCGCAATGGTCCCCCAGTGCGCGGACGATCCTCGCTCGTTCATTGGCGGGGGCCCTGATGATCCTCACATCCGACGGGCGCTCGCAAGCAATCCTTCCCCGACGCTCCGCGGGTCTCGCCGGAGGGACGGCGTGGCTCACGGACAACAGCGTAATCGCGATCGTGGGTCAAACGACGCTGAAGATTATCAATATCGAACCGCGGAGCATTCGCACGCTTGAGATTCCGCCGGGTCTGACTCCGCCGGTCGCGGATGGGCATGGCCATGCCTACTTTCTGCAGTGGACGACGCGCCCGAGGCAGATCATGGAATTTGACGGAAGCACCGTGCGCCCATTGGGTGCATTCGACGTGTACATGCTTTCGCGCCTGAGCACGACGGGCGTAGTGGTAGGCGTCGCCCGCAGCGATGACGCCGTGTTGGCATTTGACTTGAATTCGCGCAAGACCGCCCGGCTTGCCGCGCGTGGCACGCCTCAAGCGGCCGCCATCGACCCCAGCGGACGGTTCATCGTGTATTCCTCTCGGCTGGAGCGCGGTACCATCTTGTGTGTCACAGTACGCGGACCGTTCCCCGAGTAGCCGGCCGGCGGTATCGGTGTCGGAAGTGAATGCGCTCTTGCCAGATTGCGCTGCGTTAGGCGGGGACAGGCATCAGAAAGCGTCGCGGATTGCAGGACTCCGTTCAAACGCTCCAGGACACGAGCCATGGTCAGTCACAGCGGCATTATCTGACGTCGACTGCGGCTCTGCTTATCCGCTTCGGCAGGCAGGAGTAGCTGGCAGCGAATTCCGAGGACATCGACGAGGCCATCCTCCGGGATTGAACATCGGGTGATCCGAGGAAGGAGCGCCCTTCCGTAGTACCGGCGCACTGCTCGCCTCTTGTTGAGCCGCTGAATGACGACGCGCACGAACCTGCAGTCCACTCGAGCGCTTGAGCGGCGGTATACCGCTCATCTGGCGAGCGATGCCTCTGTTCGACCCACAGGCCGGATCATGTACAGCCACGCGGGCCGAAAGCCGAGGCGGCCGTAAAGACGACCGGCGTCGCTGTTCCCGGCAATCAGCCCGACCACCTGATCGCGAATCCCCCGTGACTCCAGCTCGCGATCGGCCAGCGCCATGAGCACGCTACCCAGCCCGCGATTGCGCTGATTGGCATCCACGACGAGCACGTGGATCTCGCCCACCGCGGCCTCTACCTTCCACGTGTCTGCCAGCAGCCCAGGTTC
>JAFEDP010000049.1 GCA_018241545.1 Pseudomonadota bacterium | reverse complement strand
CCGAGCTTCTTTGCGATCTCCCCCGCGGTGTAGTGCGCGACAAAGTTGTGTTTGCCGAGCGCCAGGTGCGGACCGTTCTGCTCGGTGCTGCCCGCATAGATGATCGCCGTTGTCTTGCCGGCGGCAATCGCCGCTTTCACCTCAGGCCAGGTGAGGTCCTCGATATACACCGACTGTGTGCCGCCTGAGTGCTCCGGTGCCGTCGGTGTCGCAGCCAGTCCCGCCGAGTTCAGGGAGAGGGCAATCACGGCCGACAACAACACGTGCTTCATAACGGTTCCCCCTATCGACATCGTTCTTGTGGTTCAAACAGCGCCAGCCGAACGTTCGCGAACTGGCAGACGGTACGAGCGTTCGACACGCGCGCAGTGCAAGGCCAACGCTGCGCGACGAGGCTGGGTGCAGGAAGGCAGACGACGTCGACGGGTCCGACCGGCGGGTCAATATCCGCTCGTCTCCGGCTTGGTCACGACCGCCGCTGAGCATCCTAAGGTGTCTGATTATTGCCCGCCGATTCAGCGGGCGGCGTGGGCGTATTTCGAGAGAATATCGCAAACGCTCGCGGAAGGCGTCGAAGGGTCGTCTGGCACCTAACACATCTTGGAACGCAGCTTGAATCTCCGCGCGTCGGCCCTTCGATTCCGCCCTGGCCACCATCAGATCAAGTGGGCTCGTCGCCCCAAGGCGTCCGATCCCGAAGCTTCCCGCAGCAGTGGATTCCTCGATGTGCGGCACGCGGGATAACGCATCTCCCGCAAGCTCCCCCTCAAGGACAGAATGAATGAGGAGAATCTCGAACCGCCTTCAGTGCGCCACTGCTTCCGCGCGAGTCCCGTCCGACCAATGCTCGACCGGAATGAAGAACACAGTCACGGGCTCCGGCCAGCTGTCATCGCCGAAGATCGGTGAATCTTTCAGATTTGCGCCCCATGCGCCGACGTCGGTGCGCGGCAGGTAGAACATCAGGTGCGGGTGCCAAGCTCCGTGGACGTCGTCGCCGAGGTAGCCGTCCTTCGACATCATGTAGGCCATTGCGCCGACGTCGGGTGGTGGCATCTCATGCGATCTAATCGCTGCCTGCGTACGAGTTGCCATGTCCTTCGGGGACACTCCCGCGAGCACCCATTCCGTGCGCTTCAGATACGTCGATAGCACGGAGCGGGCTGCCGGATTGAAGCAGTGCGGTGCGCGCACCTTCGGATTCCAGAAATCGGCATCGTCAAAGTTCTTGGCCCAGGCGCGCTCGACCATGCAGACGAAGTGACTCTTGCCCGCAACGGCCGTCTCGTAGCCCTTAGGGCCCAAGACCAGGATCTCTGCATCCTTCGAGATCGCCGCCGGTGCTGCGCTGCGCGCCAAGGCAACCTCATCCGCCTGACTGGCCGGCAGATACTGCGCGATCGGAGCCATGCTCGGGTAGTGGGTTGTCGCGGCGCCGGCCGCGACCACGGCGCTGCAGGGCAGGATCATGGCCAGCAGGCAGATGCCCTGCGCCTGTTTGAGGTCTGTCGACAGCTTCATCGGGAAAACCTCCCCGAATTCCTGGACTCGCGTCCGCACGCAGGTCGATCTCCGGCCGGCGAATGGGCACTCGCCTGGCGCCGCAGACAATGCATCCGCCACGGCAACAGCCTCCGATAGTATCTTGGTGCATGTCGGTCTCGCAGGGTCTCATCCACCGGCGTCCCGGGAAGAGATGGGACACTTCCGGCCGACTTTCCTGCGAACAGTCAGGTGGTTAGGACGATTCGGAGCCTGGACTTAGCATCCGCGTGTCGGCCGTTCAATTCTGTCCCTGGCCACCGTGCCGATCTCTGGTGCCGACAGTGGTCTCAAACTGCTCGGTGCCACCTGCCACCGCTGGCCATTCACGACGCGAAGGGCCGGATTGGATCGAACCGCATCGAGGTCGGATGCGACCCGATGCCCGCGCGCCGGCGCCCAATCCGGCTGTGGCATCCTCGCGTCAATGTTGACGTCTAAGAACCGCGGTCGAACCTGGTGGCTCGTGGCGATTGGCGCTGCGCTCTTCGTCGGTGGGGCCGCGCTGTGGCTGAAACCCAGACTCGAGGACGCGGTGCGTGCGCGGATAGAGTCCACAGCCGCGCGCCATGGCGTGGTTGCCAGAATCGGCCGTGTGCATGTCGGCGTATGGCCGTTGCTGCGACTCGAGGCACTTGATCTCAACCCCGGTCATGGAGTCCGATTTCACGCCGACGTGGTCGCGGCGACGTGGCTCGGCCACGTGCGACTCGCCGTTCGCGCGGCCGAACTCACAGGGCCGGCAGGAATCAGGATCAACTCGCCGGCGACCGCCTGGGACATGGCGGGGAATTTCGGGGACGACCTCCGGCTCACGCTGGTGGAGCCACAGGCCGGCCTGTCGGTCCGCAAGCGGGTGGATCCGGTGGGCAGCGCCTGGACGGTCGAGGCTCGCGAACTCGACGTCGGCCAGCTGCTCGGCGTGCGGCGTGACGCTCGCCCGCTGCTCGATGGGGGTATCGCGGACAGCCATCTGGACGTTCGGACGAGCCCTGATGCCTTGCGCGTCCACGCGGACGTGGGCCTGCGCGGCACACGACTCGCAGCGCTGGCGGACACCGCCGCCGACGAACCGCAGCTCGGCGATCCGACGGACCTGACCCTACGATTCGACGGCGCCTGGCAGCGGGCTGGAGGCGCGATCGATATCCCCGAGATCCACGGGACCGTGGCCGGGGCCGCGGTGTCGGGTTCGATCGCGCTGCGAGACCTCGACACCGATCCCGTCGTCGATCTCACACTCGGCGTGCAGCGGCTGGACTTCGGCCAGCTGCTGGGCGCATCCGGGCTCGCGGTGCCCGAAAGTCTGGGAATGATGCCCGGCAGCGGCCGTGACCTTGGCTCGGCCACGATCGAATTGCGGGTGCACGGACACCCGATGGACCCTGCCTCGCTCCTGGTCAGCCAGAAGATCGACTTCAGGCCGCCACGTCAGATGCCGCCGGCGATCACGCGCCTTCGCGGCGAGTTCGTCTACGGCGCCGAGACCGGTCCCGGACCGCACCGCCCCATCGATGTGTCGCCGGCATCCCCCGACTTCATCCCCCTGCACGACGTTCCGCCGCTGTTCGTGCGCACTCTGCTGCTCGCAGAAGACGCCGGCTTCTACGGACATCGCGGCATCGACCTGCGCGAACTACCCGCGGCGCTGCTCACCGACTGGTCGCGCGGCGGCGCCGCACGCGGCGCGTCGACTATCACTCAGCAGTTGGCCAAGAACCTGTTCCTGTCACGTGACAAGCAGCTCGGACGCAAGCTTCAGGAACTGGCGATCACGTTTCTACTCGAGTCGGCGCTCGCCAAGGATCGCATCCTGGAAATCTACTTAAACATCATCGAATGGGGACCGGACCTGCATGGCCTGCGGCCCGCGGCCCGCCGGTATTTCGGTCGCGAACCTCAGGCGCTCACGCCCGCCGAGATGGCCTTTCTGGTCGCGATCATCCCCGGGCCGATCAAGTACCAGAGTTCATTCGCGCACGGCGCGCCGGGGCCTGGGCTACGATCGCTGATCGACGATTTGCTCGCGAAGCTGAGGTCGGTGGATGCGATCGGCGAGGAGGACTATCGGCGCGCCCTCGCCGAACCCCTCGTCATCGGCGGCGACACGGCGACCGGATGATCGGCGGCTTCCCGTGCCGGGTAAGCACCGGGCAATGGGTGCCCGCTGCGGGGCCCAAGCCATCTCGGCTACCGTCATCCGGCATCACTCATACCGGGCAAATCCCGGTTCCCGGGCGCTGACCGGCAGCGGTCGGCGATGTTGAGTGCGCCGGCGTGTGTAGCCGAATATCCGCGTGTCGGCCGTTCGATCCTGCGTCTGGCCAACTTCAATCAGCGCTGAACGGCTGATCCATAGCCCAGGAACGGCGCCTTTCGCCAGGCTACTGCGCGTTCTGCAGCTCCACGACCATGACCTCGATGGGCGCGTCGCTCACGTTCACGTCCTGATGTCGGGTGCCCGGTGGATTGGCCGGCAACCAGTACGCCTTGCCGGTCTGCCACTCGTGAATTGCGCTCTGGCCCGTCTGCTCCAGGATCTTCATGCTGCCGCCGTGGAGCGCAACGATCACCCGCGGGTGCTCGTGCCGATGCAGAGGCAGCGGGTCGTTCGGCAGGACGACGGACTTCCAGACCTTCACCTCGGCATTTTCGAACTGCGCCTCGCGGCGCGTCGCCTGCGTCGCCTGCGTCGTCTGTGCCACCGAGAAGCCCGCCGCGAACGCCAGGCCCGTCGTCACTACCAAGAGCGCTGTCTTAACGGTCATTTCTGCTCCCACGTTCAGGCGGCAAGGTGGCCTCCGAACTCAACGAGTGGCATTGAGCGCGCCGTAGCGCCCGGCCGCTTCTCGATCCTGCAGGCGATTGTGGCCGAAATTCAGGAAGCGTTGGGATGCCGCTGAGCGGATCGTCATGGTGGCCAGAGGCGCTTCGTTGGCCTTGGCACCTCGACCGAGATTCCGGGCGTCGGCCTTGCGATTCTGCCGCTTGCCGCCGTTGAATTTGGCCACTTGCGCCCCGTGCCCCGAGCCGACGAGGCATCGGGTCTACGTGTGGTCGACCCAGAATCGGCCGCCGGCGGACGGGTTCCGCCCCGACGCCGGGTCTGCGGGCGTCATGGATACCTGACCTGGCATTGAGAACGAGAGGCAGATGTGCCGACGCCTGCCACGTCGGCGCGAGTGCGCGATTACTCAGCCGGACTTAAGAGGACGGTCGGATCCTGCCATCTCGCTCACAGCGGTGCGGGCGTCCATGGGGTGCTGGCTGCGAGTTGGAGCGGAGCTAGAATCGCACCGCGATGGTGTTGGGCTCGGACAGCCGGTGCCGGCGCGGCGGACGGTCACGTGGAGGGGCGAAGGGATGCCGACTGGGACTTCGCGGAACCCTGATGAGTTGACGGTCCGCGATGCGTTCGAGCAGCTGCTCGCCGGACGTCTGGACCGGCGGGAGTTCATTCGAGTGGCGTTGCGGCTGGGCACATCCGCCGCCATCGCCGCATCGATGGCGGGAGTCGGTGCCGAGGCTGCAGCGGCGGGCGACCGGCGGCAGCGCTTCACCGGGCGGCGCCCGAACATTCTGCTGATCCTCGCCGATGACATGGGCTTCTCGGACCTCGGGGTCACGGGGTCGGAAATCCGCACGCCGAATATCGACGGCATCGCCCGCCGCGGAATCCTGTTCTCGTCGTTGTACAACTGCGGCCGCTGCTGCCCGACACGCGCCTCGCTGCTGACGGGTCTCTATCCCCACAAGGCCGGGGTGGGGCACATGGGCGCGAACCTCGGCTCGACCGCGTACCAGGGATATCTCAGGAACGACGCCGGCACCATCGCTGAGCTGCTCCGGCCGGCCGGCTACCGAACGCTGATGGCCGGCAAGTGGCATGTCGCCGGAGACTTCTGGGCGCGCCTGGTCGACACCTGGCGCGTCGGCGACGTCGACCATCCGACACCGCGCCAAAGAGGCTTCGACCGCTTCTACGGAATCATCGACGGCACGATCAACTATTTCTCTCCGTGGTACATCATGGAGGACGACCGCAAGGTCGAGGTCCCGCCGACCGATTTCTATTTCACCGATGCGATCACCGACAAGGCGATCGGGATGATCGAGGACAGCGTTCGTGACGGGACGCCGTTCTTCATGTACCTCGCGCATTGTGCGCCGCACTGGCCGCTGCAGGCGCATCCAGAAGACATCGCCCGCTATGAAGGCGCCTACGGCCGGGGCTGGGACGCAACGCGCACGGCGCGACACGAACAGATGCTGTCTCGCGGCATCTTCCAGCACCGGTGGGCGATATCGCCGCGAGATGCCGAGGTGGCAGCCTGGGAACAGGCGCCGCATCGCGAATGGGAAGCGCGGCGGATGGCCGTCTACGCGGCCATGGTGGACCGGATGGACCAGCAGATTGGTCGCGTGCTCGACGCGCTGCGGCGCTTGGGCCAGCACGATGACACGCTTGTGCTGTTTCTCTCGGACAACGGCGGCTGCGCCGAGCTGATGCGGGAAGACGGTTGGGCGAAGTTCTACCCGGACATCACCAACGACGGCAGGAAGATCACGCTCGGCAACCGGCCCGACATCATGCCGGGCAGTGCGCAAACCTACATGAGCTACGAGCGGCCCTGGGCCAACGTGTCCAATACGCCGTTCCGCCTGTTCAAGCACTGGGTTCACGAGGGCGGCGTCTCGACCCCGCTGCTGGTGCAGTGGCCGGCGCGCTTCACGGCGGGCGGCATCGCTCATCAGCCGTGCCATGTCGTCGATATCCTGCCGACCGTTCTCGAAGTGGCCGGCGTGCCCTACCCGTCGGAGCTCGGAGGGCATCGGCTCCAGCCGCTCGATGGCGAGAGCCTGCTGCCCTTGCTGGAAGGGCAGCGTTGGACGCGCACGCGGCCGATATTCTGGGAGCACGAGGGAAATGCCGCGGTCCGCGAGGGGAACATCAAGCTGGTGCGGCAGTTCAATCAGCCGTGGGAGATCTACGACATGGAGGTTGACCGCACCGAGCTGCACGACCTCAGCCACGGCAACGGGCGCATGCTGGGGCGGTTGGTGGCGGAATACCAGCACTGGGCCGATTCGGTTGGCGTGATCGACTGGAATATCCAGCAACCGAAGCTGCGCGCGGCGTGGCAGATGAAGGACGAGCACGGCTGAGCGGTCCGCGGCCGCTGCCGGACGTCCGGAGCCTCGCGGCAGCGACCGGCTATCGGTGCAGGTTGAACGCCAGCATCATCGCGCTCAGCGCGGCGAGCCAGCTCGCGATGATGCGGGTGGCGATGGCGACGATCGGATTCGACTGCTGGCCCAGCAGGACACCGACCGCGAGCGGCATCGCGAGCCCACCGAGGAACACGCCGCCGGTGAAGGCCAGAGGTGCGGCGACGCCCCCGACGGCATCCGCGCCCGCGCGATATCCCGCGAGTACCGAGGTCGCGCCCAGCACCAGCAGCCAGGTCGCGTCCGGCGGGCGACGCCGGGTGCAGACAGCGAGCGCAATGGCGAGTGCCGGCAGGTACAGCCATGGCGCGGGCAGGGCGCTGGGTGCCGCAAGTCCCGCGCCGGCGCCCAGCGCCAGCGCGGCGCCCGTGACCACGTAGAGCCGGATCGCGGTTGCACTCGCGCCCTGGGCGAGCCAGAGGGCGGACGCGCCGAGCAGCGCGGCCGAGTCGCCGATCGCCCACGGCTGCACGGCGCCGGAGAGAAGCGCCACCGTCTGCACCGCCACGTGGGCAGCGGCCGTCGCCGGCACGAGGAGGACGGCCCCGGCGAAGGCTCCGGCCGCCGCGGGCTTCACGCGAGGATCCGCTGGGCGGCGAGCGCGACGCCGGCCCCGGCGATGCCGGCACCCACGGCGCGCAGCACCGGCAGCCCGTGGCGAAGCGCCGCGATGAACCCGAGCGCGACCCCGCCGAGGTGGATCAGGCCGGTCGCCAGAATGAATCCCGCGCAGTATTCCGCGGCCGCATCCGTACCCGGCAGCTCGATTCGATGGGCGTAGCCATGGCTCAGCGCGAACGGCCCGACGACCGCCAGCGCGACCCAGAGGCGCGCGCGAACGTTCAGCGCGATGGCCCCGCCCAGGATCACCACGGACGCCAGGACCGCGGGCTCGGCGCCGGAGATTCGCGCGCCGGAGATGCCGGTCACGGCACCTACGGTCATCACGAGAGGGAACGCGACCGGCAGCAGCCATACGGCGCGCCCTCCCAGCAGGGCGCCCCAGATCCCGACCGCGAGCATCGCCAGGAAGTGGTCCATCCCCGTGAGCGGATGCAGGAATCCCGACGCGAAGCTCGGCAGGGCCTCGCCCGGGGCGTGAGCAGCGGCCACCGTCGGCAGCACGGCCGCTCCCAGCGCGCGCAATCTGGCAGGCCACATACGGTCGGCAGTAAATTTCCGGCGAGTCGAGGGGGAGGAGAATGACAAGAAAAGTACTGCTCGGGCGCGTCGTCTTGACGGCGGCGGCACTGATCGCGGGCATCATCCCGATGTTCGTCGACCTCAGCCCCTCGCACGTCTTCAACTCCGCGTGGCCCGCGCATGCGCGGCTGCATGAGGTCTGGCTGCTGTCCACCGGGGGGCTGGTCGCGCTGATCTCCCTGTATCTCCTTTGGATCGACCGCCAGGGTGCGCGCTCGCTTGGCCTCGCGACGGCACTGATGATCGCCCTGCTGGGCGGCTTCTTCGTCGCCGCCGCGACCATGGACCGGTACGGCGGCGTGCTGATCGATCCGGCGACGGTGTCGCTGATGCCGAATCAGGATCGGATGCTCGGCCTGCCTGCCAATCTGGCGGTCTTCGGCATCGGCCTGGTGCTCGCCGTCATCGGCTACCTGACTGCCCGGGGCGCCGTTCCCGAGCGCTGACGAGCGCCACACGCCGCGCGGCCGGCGCGGAGCGGGGATCCGCCCCGGCACGGGATTTCGTCCGATGCGCGGTTCGGCTGGCACGATGGCGGCCGGCTGAACGCAGCCGCGCCCGTCTCCCGGCCCTCGACTTGGGCCGCGAATGCGGCGCGTCGCACGCGCATTCCGCTCGGTCCGCGTGCCTGTAGCGCCCGCCGCGAAGGGCGTTGCCACAAGCGCGGATGTTCAGCGCGCCCGACCCGACCTAGGCTTCGCGACAGGCAAGGCGAGGCAGCTGCGATGGCCGGGTGGTATTGCCCGCGGCCGGGTCACGCGCCAGCGCTGGTGCGCGTGGTCGCGGCCTTGGTCTGGGTGTTGGCGTCACTGACGGTGGCCGCCGACGCGAGGAATCCCCCACGGGTGGACCTGAGCGCGATCCCGGAGGGGCAGGGCGTGGTCTTCGGGTCGTTCGACGTGCGCTGGCCCAACATGCCCGGGCTCGCGAAGCTCAATCCTCGCGGCAAGATCGTCCACGTCTACAGCGAGCGGAAGCTCCAGCAGAAGCACGCCGGCGACCCCGACCGGGTCTACCGCCCGACGCAGGACCAGGAGCTTCCGTTCCTCGAGCAGTTGCCGGCCGGACGCTACGTCGCCACCTGCCTCTACCTGCAGGACCTCTTCGGGCAGCCGAGCGGGCGCTGCTACCCGGTGGGCCTGATCTTCGAGGTGGTCCCGGGCCAGGTGACCTACGTGGGGCGGTGGCTGCTCAAGATGCCGAGTGGACTGACGAGCGTGAGCCTCGATGCCAGCGCCGTCGACGATCGGGCTGCCGCAGTAGCCGCGCTGCCAGGGGCGCCCGGCGAGGCGCTGGCCGCGGCCGAGAGCCGGCTCGCGCTGCCGATGCGCGGCGCCGACACGCTGGAGATGGCGACCGAGAACTTCGCGCGCCTGCTGCAGGCCATGCAGGACCAGACGCGCGTGCATCACGAGGAACGCGCCGACGTGCACCTGCAACTGACGCGCTTCGTCATCGAGGGCCGCAGCCCGACCGACTGGGACACGGCGCTCGAGATCGTCCAGACGATGCGGTACGACGAGCCGCGCACGCCGGCCGCGTGGCTCGACCGGTTCCGCCAGCAATCCGACCCGCAGTGCCCGAGCGAATGGCAGGTCCTGGCAGAGGACGCGGACAGCGTGCTGTTCGAGCGGCGCTCGCCGGAGTGCGCACCACACGTGGCGCAGCAGGCGCTGTACCGGACGATCTACGGGCCGGTCGGCGTGTGGCTGCTGATCTGCACGCAGAAGGGCGCACTCGATGCGCCGACGCGCCGGGAATGCCAGGCGCTGCTGGAGTCGGCGAAGGTCTCGCGGCGGTAGAGGGCGCGACCGGCGCGCCGCGCCCGCTCGACTACGGGCGCCCACCCGCCGGGATCCTGAATCGCCAGAACGAGAACCCGTAGCGGGCCGCCTGAGCATCCTGGATGGGACTCGCGACGGCGAGTTCCCCGTCCGTGAGCAGCGCGACCGGCACGTATTCGCCGGCCGGGCTGCGCGCGCGCGCGAGACTGTCCGGTAGCGCACTCGGCGCCCAGCTGTCGGCCGTCAGAGGACTCGAGCATGCAACGCGTGGGCGGCTGCCGGCGCCGCCGACGCGAACCGCGCAGGCGTGAAAGCGCAGCTGCTCGCCCGCGCCTGAGAACCAGGACGCCGCCAGGTCGCCCGCCCCGCGCGCCACGAGATAGGGGAAGTAGGCCAGATCGTCCCCGCCGGCCTCGGCGATCACCCACGACGCCCACGACGCGCCTTGGTCGCGGCTGCGCGCGAGCCACACCCGGGACGCCTCGGTCCACAGCAGGTAGAGATCGCCCGCCGCGTCCCACGCCACCGGTTCGACCCAGCGCGGCGTCGTGCCCTCGACGGGCGCCCAGGTGCGCCGTCCCGGCACCGCGCGGTCTCGCCAGGTCGCGCCCCCGTCGGTGCTGACGGCCACGAGGTCGGCGTGCTCGCTGTACATCCGCCCGGAGGCCGACAGCGGCACCACGCGCACGGCGAGTTCGCCCCGCGGGCCGGCCGCGAGGTGACTGGACCCGCCCTCCGGGTGCACACGCTGCGGGCGGCTCCAGCTCGCGCCGCGGTCGCGGCTCAGCGCGTGCTGCACGCCGGCGCCGTCGTTCCAGATCACGTGTGCCGTGCCGTTCGGCTCGACCGCGACCCAGGGACGGTCGTCGAGGCGCTGCTTCGACAGCATCGTCCAGCGCCAGGTGCTCCCGGCATCCCCGCTGACGCCGACCGCGACGTGGGTGCCCTCGCCGGCCTTGCGGTCGTAACCCATCGTCACTAAGTAGAGCGTCCCGTCCCGGGCCACGGCGAGATCGACGTCGGAATTCCCGACCGCGCCGTCGCGTTCGGTCCCGACGTTGACCGAAGTCCAGTGCGCGCCGCGATCCGTGCTCTTCCACAGCCGCGGCACGGTCTGCGGCTCGCCGGTGCTCTCGGCGTGGACAGCGCCGGCGTAGCCCGTAATGAACAGCGTCCCGTCCGGGAGCTCGGCGAGCATGGGCTCCCGCGCCGGGTAGCCGACTTGCTCGACGTGCAGCGTCACGGCGAGCTGCGCGCCCGCGCCCTCGCCCTCGCCCGCGGCTGCGCCGCTCGTCGCCAGCGCGAGCACGAGCGCCGGCACGAACAGATCGGTTCGCCTCATGCGCATCGTACGAAGATCCGGACCGCCGCGCCGGCGCTGCGCTCGGCTGTCACGGCAGGCTGACGATGTCGACCGAGATCTCGACGGCCGGCACGCTGCCGCGGTTCTCGAGCCAGTGCAGAGTGTTGCGGTCCTCGGGCCAGCCGAGCCCCGGCCCGTAGTCCGTCGCCACGCCGTCGCGATGGTCGGTGATCGTCCCCTGCAGTATGTAGACGAGGCCGGGCCGTCCCTTGTGGTCGTGAACCGGGCCGAACACCCCGCCCGGCTCGATGGTCACGAGCCGCATTCTTAGCTCGCGCCCGGCGAGGCCCTCGATCTCCGCGCCGAGATCGATCCTCGCCAGCTGCTCCACCTTCACGCCCTTGGTCTGAGGTCCCGCGTGCTCGTTACCCATGATGTTCGTCACTCCGCGTGGCTTGAGCGATGCCCGGGGCGGCTCCTGGTCGATGGCGGCCCTTCGGCCAGCGTGGTTCGCCGTCGTCTCCGCCGACGCGGTGCACGCCCGGGCACCCCATCTTAGCCACAGGCCGGCGCGTTTCTCACCGGGCCCGGCGCGACGCCGCGTCGGGTGGCTGCCGCCTGGTCGGCGCCGCCGCTCAGGAGGCGAGGCCGAGATTTGCGAGCACGGCGCCGAAGCGCGCCTCGCGCCGCAGCGGCCGCAGCAGCGGGTCGACTTTCGCGAGCACGATGCTGCTGTCGCGCTGGCGGTAGGCGCGCTCGAGCCACTCCAGCGCGCGCTCCCGGTCGCCGCGCCACGCGAACATCGTGGCGATGTCGTAGGCCCCGTCCTGGCCGTGGTCGGCCAGCAGCCGGTCGATCGCCACGCGGGATTCCGCCTCGTGACCGAGGTCGTGCTGCGCCATCGCCGTCACCAGCAGGCGGCCCACGTCGCCGACGAACGCGGGCGCCAGCGCGAGCGCCTGGTCGGCGTGGCCCTCGAGCAGGTCGACGATGGCGAGCTGGTAGCGGGTCGAATCCGACTCGGGATGGACGGTCAGGCCGCGCTCGAGCGCCGTGCGCGCGGCCGCGTAGTCACCCGCGTGGGCCAGGAACAACCCGAGATGACTCCAGCCGTCGTCGGACAGCGGGTCGCCCGCCACCGACCGGCGCGCCAGCGCCACGGCCTCCTGCACGCGACCGAGGCACGCGAGCAGGAAGCCGTAGTCGCGCTGCACCATCGGCGAGGCGGGATCCAGGGCCGTGGCGCGCTCGAAGTCGGCGGTGGAGCCCGCCCAGTCGTGACCGATGGCGATGCGCACGTATCCCCGCACCGACAGCGCGACCACCGAGGCCGGGTCGAGCCGCAGCGCCTCGTCGGCCTGCGCGCGCGCCGACTCGTAGGTCGGCACGTCCTTGGTCAGGTCGGCGATGTTGGCCTCCGCGTAGGCGAGGCCGGCATAGGCCGCGGCGTACCCGCGGTCGAGGCCGATCGCCCGGCGGTAGGCGGCCGCCGCGCGCCGAAATCCGTCCAGTGTCGCCTGGTTGGAGAACCGCAGGCCGATCAGGTACTCGTCGTGCGCCTCCGGGCTCGTGGTCGTCTGCCCCGCCGGGTGCGCGGGCGGCTGGAGCCGCGCCTGCAGGGCGCCCGCCACGGCCGTCGCGATCTCGTGCTGCACCCTGAACACGTCCTTGACGTCCGTGTCGAAGGTCCGAGCCCAGACGTCGAACCCGTCGTCGGCGCGGATGAGCTGCACCGACACGCGCACCGAGGCGCCGGCCTTGCGCACGCTGCCCTCGAGCACGTGGGCGACGCCGAGCGTCCTCGCGATCTCGGCGACGGTCGCCGGGTGCTGCTTGAAGTAGAACGACGACGTCCGCGCCGCCACGCGAAGCTCCGGGATCTGCGCCAGCGTGTCGAGCAGCTCCTCGGCCAGGCCATCCGAGAAGTACTCCTGGTCGTGCTTCTCGCTCAGGTCGGCGAAGGCCAGCACCGCCACGGACTTCTCCGCGGCGCCGGGGCCCGCGCCGGCCGCGGCCACCCGGGTCCGCTCGTGCAGGAACCACGCACCCGCGAGCGCCAGCGCCGCGAGCGCCGCGCCCGCCGCCCACGGCGCCACCGACCGCG
>JAFEDP010000499.1 GCA_018241545.1 Pseudomonadota bacterium | reverse complement strand
CACCGCACTCAGCCTCGCCGCGCCCGCGGCGCGCGCCGAGACCGCCGCGGACCAGCGCGCCAAGAAGGAAGCGCAGATCCCGACGTGCACCAAGAAGTATGGCGCGCTCGCGATCGCCGAGCCCGAGCGCAACTGGTGGGCCGAGTACCACCTCGGCTCGCCGGAGGCGCTGCTCAAGATCTACGTCTCGAAGTCCGGCTGCTTCACGCTGGTCGACCGCGGCCGGGGCATGGAGGTCGCCAGGGCCGAGCGCGACCTCGCCGCCTCCGGCGAGCTGCGCGGCCGCTCCAACGTCGGCAAGGGCCAGGTCAAGGCCGCCGACTACGTGATGGTGCCGGACCTCGTGTCCCAGAACCGCAACGCCGGCGGCAACCGCATCGGCGGCATCCTCGGCGGCCTGGTCCCCGGCGCGGCCGGCGCCGTGCTCGGCGGCATCAACCTCAAGAAGAAGACCGCCGACGTCACGCTCACGGTGACCGACGTGCGCTCCTCCGAGCAGGTGGCGATGACCGAGGGCCACACCACGAAGACCGACCTCGGCTGGGGCGCGGGCGGCGGGTTCTTCACGGGCGGCATGTTCGCCGCCGGCGGCGCGTCGGGCTACGACAACACCGAGATCGGCCAGGTCATCGCGCTCGCCTACCTGCAGGCCTACACCGACCTCGTCGCCAAGTTCGCGGAGCTGCCGGACAGTGCCAGCGCGTCGAATGCCCAGCAGGCGGTCACGATGGCCAAGCCCGGCCGCATGTACTCGAGCGCCGATCCCAAGAGCAAGGTGGTGCGCACGCTCGACCCGGGCATGATGCTGTACCCGACCGGCCAGAAGCAGGACATGATGTGGGAGGTCGAGGACGAGCTCGGCAACAAGGGCTGGGTCTCCTCGGTGCTCTTCCAGCTCGCGAAGTAGCGAGCTCGCCGTGCGCGGCGGGCCGAGCGCCCGCCGCGCCGTTCAGAACCGGCACTTCTTCTCGCGCGACAGCTCCATCAGCCGCGCGAGGCGCGGGTTCGCATTGAGTTGCTGCGTCGCGTCGCCGATCACGTTGCCGACGCTGCCCGTGAGGCGCTTCTCGTACGGCTCGCGCTCGGCGGCCATGCGCTCGCCGATCACCTTGTGCTCCGCCTCCTGGGCCTGGACGACGCGCTTCGTCACCTGGCCCTGCACGATTCCGGCGGTCGCGACCTGCACCTTGAGGTCGGCGACGCGCGCCGCGGCGAGCTCCGCGTTGTCGCGCGCCGCGACCGCGGCGACCTCGGCCTGCTGTTCCTTCATCTTGCCCTGGAAGCCCTGCGCCGCGGCCTGGCCCTCGGCGACCTTGGCCTGGTCGGGCGCCTGCCACGGCTGGGCGCGCATCTCGGCGGCGATCTGCTCGCAGCTCATCTGCGCATCGCCCGGACGCTGCGCGGCCGGGTCGGCGGCACTGGCATCGTAGGCCTGCTTGGCCGCCAGCATCTGCTGGCAGGTCTCGAGCGACATCCCGGAATGCGGCATCGCCGCAATCTTGGCGCAGTCGATCTGCGGGGCGGGCGGGCTGCGCGGCGGTGCGGCGGGCGCGGCGGTCGCGAGCATGGCGAGCAGGCCCGCGGCGGCGGGCAACGAGGCGTGGCGTGGCATCGGTGGTCTCCCGGTACGGCGGTCCCCTGCCTCTCTAATCGCGTAGTCCGGCGCCAAACCGGCGCATCCGGCGCCGTCCCCTGCGGCCGCGCGCGGCGCCGGCGGCTCAGCCGGCGGCGGGCTCCGCGCCCTCGAGCAGGGCGAGCACCGCGGCGCGCGCCTCGAGCCCGTGCACCAGCAGCGCGACCACATCGCCCGGACGTGCCCAGGCGAGCGCGCGGCGCGCGGCCTCGAGTTCCGTCGGGCGTTCCTCGAGCGCCGACTCCGGCAGCCCGGCGGCGCGCAGGGCGGCGTGCAGGATCCGCGGCACCTCGCCCGGCGCGCGCCCGCGCAGGTGCGCCTCGGTCTCCTTGATCACCACCAGCTGCGGGTGGAACCCCGCGGCGACGCCCGCCACCGCGGCGATGTCGGCGTCGCTGCGGTTGCCGGCGTGCCCGAGCAGGAGCGCGAGGCGCCCGCGGCCCCGCAGGTGGCTCGCGACGCCCAGCAGCCCGCGCAGGCCGTCGGGGTTGTGGGCGTAGTCGAGGAGCACGTGCACGCCGCCGCGCTCGTAGCGCATCAGCCGCCCGGGGTTGTCGCCGGGGGCGGCGCCGAAGCGCGCGAACGCGGCGGCGATCGCCGCGGGCGGGATGCCGAGCGCCGCCGCCGCGAGCGCGGCGGCGGCGAGGTTGGCGACGTTGTAGGCCGCGTGCCCGCCGACCGACAGCGGCAGCGCCTCGAGCGCGCCGAGGTCGTGCTCGGCACCGCCGTGCGC
>JAFEDP010000498.1 GCA_018241545.1 Pseudomonadota bacterium | reverse complement strand
CGCGTGCCCAGCCCGGCGGGTCGGAGCGCAGCGCGGAGGAGTTCGTGCGCCGGCTCTACCGCCACGTGCCGGTGCTCGACGCGGGCGCGCGCGGCGCGACCATGACGTTCGTGGAGCGGCGCATCGGCGACGTGCTCGTCGCGTGGGAGAGCGAGGCGCTGCTCGCCGTTAACCGCCTCGGTGCGGGCCAGTTCCAGATCGTCGTCCCGTCACGCAGCATCCTGGCCGAACCGCCCGTCGCGGTCGTAGACGCTGTCGTCGACCGGCGACACACGCGCCGCCAGGCCGAGGCCTACCTGCACTACCTGTATTCCAGGGAGGGCCAGGTGCTGGCGGCCCGGCACTATTTCCGGCCCCGCGACCCGGAGGTCGCGGCACAATACGCCTCACGCTTCCCGACGGTGACGCTCGTGACGATCGACGAGGCCTTCGGCGGCTGGGCGGCAGCCCAGGCCGCGCACTTCGCGGACGGGGGCAGCTTCGACCGCATCTACGCGCCCCGCTGAGCCCGGGCCGATGTCCGCGCACGCCACCGACCTGTCCTATCCCCTGCGGAGCCCGCGGCGCGTGCTGCCGGGCTTCGGGCTCACCCTCGGGTACACGCTGCTGTACCTGTCGCTGATCGTGCTGTTGCCGCTCGCGGCCACGTTCGTCAAGACGGCCGAGCTCGGCTGGGGACCGTTCTGGCACGTGGTCGGTGCGCCGCGCACGCTGGCGGCGCTGCGCCTCTCGTTCGGTGCGGCAGCGCTCGCGGCGCTCGTCAACGTCGCGGCCGGACTGCTCGTGGCCTGGGTCCTGACGCGCTACGACTTCCCGCTGCGTCGCGTCCTCGACGCGCTCGTGGACCTGCCGTTCGCGCTGCCGACGGCCGTGGCCGGCATCGCGCTGACCGCCCTGTACGCCCCGCGCGGCTGGATCGGCGCCCTGCTCGCGCCGCTCGGAGTCTCGGTCGCGTACACGCCGCTCGGGGTGGTCGTCGCGCTCGTCTTCGTCGGGCTGCCGTTCGTGGTGCGCACCCTACAGCCGGTGCTCGAGGAGCTCGACCGGGAAGTCGAACAGGCCGCCGCCACGCTCGGGGCCTCGAGCGTGCAGATCGTGGCGCGCGTCGTGCTGCCGACCGCGTGGCCGGCGCTGCTGACGGGCTTCGCGCTGGCGTTCGCGCGCGGCATCGGCGAGTACGGCTCGGTGATCTTCATCGCCGGCAACATGCCGATGGTGTCGGAGATCGCGCCACTGCTCATCGTCACGAAGCTCGAGCAGTTCGAGTACGCCGCGGCGACCGCCATCGCCGTCGTGATGCTCGCGATCTCCTTCGTGCTGCTGCTCGGCATCAACGCGCTGCAGGGATGGTCGCAGCGGCGCCTCGGCACGGAGGCCGCGTGAGCCGTCCGGCCGGCAGCCGGCGGCCAGCGCGGCGCACGGTGCGCCTGCTGCTGATCGCGCTGGCGGTTGCCTATCTCGCGGTGTTCCTGATCCTGCCCTTCGCGGTGGTGTTCGGCCAGGCGCTGGCCCGCGGCATCGGCCCCTACTTCGACGCGCTCGCCGACCCGATGGCGCTCGCCGCGGTCCGGCTCACGCTCACGGTCGCGCTGATCGCGGTGCCGCTCAACCTGGTGTTCGGCGTCGCGGCGGCCTGGCTGGTCGCCAAGTTCCGCTTCCGCGGCAAGAGCGCGCTGCTGACGCTGATCGACCTGCCGTTCGCGGTCTCCCCGGTGATCTCGGGGCTCATCTACGTGCTGCTCTTCGGCCTGCACGGCTGGTTCGGGCCATGGCTCGCCGCGCACGACCTCAAGGTGGTGTTCGCGGTGCCCGGCATCGTGCTCGCGACCGTGTTCGTGACCTTCCCGTTCGTCGCCCGCGAGCTGGTGCCGCTCATGCAGGCGCAGGGCCAGGCCGAGGAGGAGACCGCGCTGTCGCTGGGGGCGACCGGCTGGCAGACCTTCCGCCGCGTGACGCTGCCGAACATCCGCTTCGGCCTGCTGTACGGGGTGCTGCTGTGCAACGCCCGCGCCATGGGCGAGTTCGGCGCCGTGTCGATCGTGTCGGGACACATCCGTGGCGTGACCAACACGATGCCGCTGCACGTCGAGATTCTCTACAACGAGTACAACGCACCGGCGGCCTTCGCGGTGGCCTCGCTGCTGGCGATGCTCGCGCTGGTGACGCTCGGCGCCCGGGCGGCGCTGGAGCGGCGCGCGCCCGAGCTGCGCGGCGGGCGGCGCTCGGCGCGGCTCGACGCCGCCCCGGCGACGGGCGGAGCCGCAGCATGAGCATCCGGGTCGAGGGCGTCGGCAAGCGCTTCGGCGAATTCGTCGCGCTCGAGGAGGTCCACATCGACGTCGCGACCGGGCAGCTGGCCGCGATCCTCG